>JBKJYI010000587.1:0-6445 GCA_046715855.1 Phycisphaerae bacterium | reverse complement strand
AAACAAACTCGACCTCGCGCCGTCACCAAGAACACTCTCAAACACCTTCTTCCGCCGATGCTCTTACGGACGGCTACCACGAAAGAGAGGAAATTAGCCCAAAAAATCCCAACAAGCAACCGCACCTTGGTTCACGGCGTTGCCCTCCGGGGTCATGCGGCTCGGCGGGAGCCTCGCCCTCCCAAGGCATTCGGCTCGGCGGAAGCCTCGCCCTCCCACATAGCCACAAAGGAGACTAGCGCTTCCATTCGCACTGCTCACAAAGTAATGGCCCGGGCACCGTTGAATTTTGACCGGGGGTTGGGGGAGCGGTAGGCTCGCGGGATGAGCGAAGGGTTGCTGCGGACGCCGCTTTATCCGTTTCACGTTGCCTTCGGGGCCAGGATGGTTCCGTTTGCGGGGTGGGAGATGCCGGTGCAGTTCGCCGGGATCATCGAGGAGCACAATCAAACCCGCAACGCGTGCAGCGTCTTCGACGTCTCGCACATGGGGCGGCTCAAAGTCACGGGCGCAGACGCGGAAAGTTTTCTCGATCGGATTTGCACGCGGAAGCTGGCGGGGGCCGAACCGGGTCGGTGTCTGTATTCGCATATCTGCCGCGAGGATGGCGGCATTCTTGATGACGTGATCGTGTCGCGATTCGAGGCCCATTGGGGCATCGTCTGCAACGCGTCAAACCGCGAGAAGATCATCGCGTGGATCGGCAAGCATGGAGCGGGCAAGGACGTGCAGGTTGCGGATGAAACGACGGCAACGGCCATGCTCGCTTGTCAGGGGCCCAGGACGCTCGAACTCGCGAAAGACATCGCCAACGCCGATCTGACGACGCTCAAGCGATACCATTTTCGCGTGCGCGAACTGGGGCCGGTAAGTATCACGACGTATCGCACGGGCTATACGGGCGAGGATGGGGTGGAGATTGTTCTGCCGGCGATGCTGGTGGGACCGCTGGTACCGCGGTTGCTGGGGACGCCGGAGTCGCCGCATGCAGTGATCAGGCCGGCGGGGCTGGGGGCTCGGGACACGCTGCGGATGGAGGCGGGGATGCCGCTGTATGGCCACGAGCTGGGCGAAGAGGTTGACTCGCTGACGGCCGGGCAGGGGTGGTGCGTGGATTTGAGCAAGGATTTCATCGGCGCGGAGGCCATGCGGAAAATTAAGGCGGAGGGACTGAGGCGGCAGTTGGTAGGCCTGGAGCTCGATGGACGGCGGATCGCTCGGCAGCATTACAAAGTTTTTCGCGGCGAAAAAGAGACCGGCGAGATCACCAGCGGCACGCTGAGTCCTACGCTGGGCAAGAGCATTGCGATGGGATTCGTGCGGAGCGAGGATGCGGCGGCGGGCACTAGCTTGGAAGTCGAGATTTCGAGCAGGCGCGTTGCGGCGAAGGTCGTGGCCTTGCCGTTTTACAAGCGGGCGAAGTAAGTGTAGAAGCGCGACGCGGTCAAGATAATCGTTCGTCTCCACCCCCCTGTAGTCCCCCCTGAAATGGGGGACAGTTTGGAGCATGTATGAAAGCACCGATCGATCGGATGTACGCCGAGACCCACGAGTGGTTCATGCTCGAGGACGGCGTGGTGACGATGGGTATCACGCAGTACGCGGCCGATGAGCTGACGGACATTACGTATGTCGAGCTGCCCAAGGTCGGCACGCGGGTCGGCGTGGGGGACGCGATCGGCGATGTGGAGTCGGTGAAGGCGACGTCGGAGATTTTCACGGCGGTGAGCGGGAAGGTCGTGGCGGTGAACACAGCGCTGACGGATCATCCGGAGTTGCTGAACGACGATGCGTTTGATGAGGGATGGATCGCGAAAATCGAGGTTGATAGCCCGGAGCCGCTTAAGACGCTGATGAATGCGAAAGAGTACACGACGTTTGTAAAGAACATATAGCCCTATCAATTCGCATGGCGGCGCTTCGCTTGGCCATGGCACCCCTCCCGTGGTCTGCTGCTCGGACAAGGTGGGCAAAGCCCACCCTACAACTCAGGCGCATGCCGGCAAAATCGACATAACGAACGGAAAATCCTACAATTCCATCATGTCACTTCCGGTTGTAGCTATTGTCGGTCGCCCGAATGTCGGCAAGAGCAGTCTGTTCAACACGCTTCTGGGTAGTCGCATTAGCATTGTCGAGCCCACGCCGGGCGTTACGCGGGATCGCGTAGGCGGGGTTTGCGAGATTGACGAACACTATTTCGAGCTTGTGGACACCGGCGGCTACGGCGTGGTGGACCGCGACGATCTGGGCGAGCACGTTCATCGGCAGATCGAGTTTGCAGTGGATCAGGCCGATCTGATCCTGTTTGTAGTAGATGGCCGCGAGGGGATTACGCCGCTGGATCGCGAGACTGCGGAACTGCTGCGGCGACATTCGGACCGGGTGCGTCTTATTGCTAACAAGGTTGACGAGCCGCACATGGCCGCTGTTACCGGCGAATTTATCCGGCTTGGCTATGGCGAGCCATTGCCGGTCAGCGCGAAGAATGGGAGTGGGAAGTGGGCGCTGCGGGAGTTGATTGTTGAGCGGCTCGCGGGGAAGCAGGAGGGGCCGCCCGAAGCACCGGTGATGAAGCTGGCATTGGTGGGCAAGCGCAACGCGGGCAAGAGCAGTTTCGTGAACGCACTGGCGGGCGAACCTCGCGTGATCGTCAGCGAGATTCCCGGCACGACGCGCGACAGCATTGACGTGCTCTTCGAGAAGGATGGCCGCAAGTTCATGGCCATTGATACGGCCGGCGTTCGCAAGAAAGCCAAGCTTGCCGACGACATCGAGTTTTATGCGAGCAACCGGGCGACGCATTCGATTCGGCGGGCGGACGTGGTGCTGCTGTTGATCGATTCGACGGAGACGGTGGGGCAGATCGAAAAGCAGCTGGCCGGGTTTATTGTCGAAGAGTTTAAGCCGTGCGTGCTGGTGGTGAATAAATGGGACCTGGCCAAGGGCAAGGCGGATACGAGCGATTACGGCGATTATTTGACAAAGCTGCTGCCGCATCTCGACTATGCGCCGATTTCGTTTACGTCGGCGATCGACGGGCACAATTGCGATGCGACGATTGACGTGGCCTGGTCGATGTTCAAGCAGTCGCAGACGCGGGTTTCGGCGACGCTCAACGAGATTTTGCGAGGCGCGCTGGCTGCGAATACGCCCAGCGCAAAGCGTGGACGGCGGACCCCGAAGATTTTTTATGCAACGCAGGTTGCCGTCGCACCGCCGACCATCGTGGTGTTCGTCAACGACGCGAAGCTGATCACGCAGGATTATGAGCGATTTCTGCTCAACCGTTTCCGCGAGCGATTGCCGTTCGGGGAGATTCCGATACGATTGGTGTTCCGCGCCCGCACTCGCGGCCGGCAGGAGGGCGAGGTTTCGGAGGCGTCCTCATTGTAGTGGTAGTGTCTGGTGCGAGTTTTTGTCGGGTGGCATAGCCAAGCGCAGCGCCGCCATGCAGTCGGCTTCTCATGCCGGCGCCCGATAAGGCCGGGCTTGGGCATGCCACCCTGGTTGGCTTGATCATGGTTGAGCAGATGGCTGGAGTCACGGATTTGGCTTCGGAGGTTGCGTCGTGAGCATCGAATTCAATTGTCCGTCTTGCGAGAAGTCGATCCGAGCGCCGGATACGGCGGGGGGGAAGTACGGCAAGTGCCCGTTTTGCGAGGTCAAGGTATACATCCCATCGCCGCCTTCCGAGGGCGAGGAGATTGGACTCGCGCCTATTGATGAGGATGAGGAGAGGCGCGAGCGGGAGTTGATCCGCGAGTCGGTGCGTTATGCGGCTGCTTTCGACAAGGACCCGGACAAGCTGCCGCCCGAAGGTGCAGAAGGCCGTGGCGGTGCTGGTGCTCGGCGGATGGCGGAGCCAGCCGCGCCCGGCGAAGTCTTCGAAGTGGCCGACGAGGTTGAGGCGTTCGTGGTGGCCATGCGAGATTCGAAGTTGCAGGATGCGGACCGTGTGGTGGCACGGCTCAAGCGGGCCGGTGCGCGGTCAAAAGACTATGTGGAAGGGCTCATGCTCGACCCCACTCCACCGCCGATTGGAAATGTGCCCAGGCCGTTGCTGATTGGTTTCTTGAAGTCACTGCTTGGGCGACTCGGCTGACCTACAGGAGGTGTCCATGTTTAATCTGGCGGAAAATGAATTTGTCATCAACATTCTGATCAGCAGCGTCGCCAGCGTGCTCAACACGCTATTTACGACCATTATCTCATTAATACTGGGATTGCCGACGTCGTAGTAGTCGGTCACATTGAAGCCTTGCGAACCTGAACAACCAAATGCACGGCCTGGCAAAAGGCCGCCAGCCCGTGCCACCCCGCAAAGTGAGCCAGTATCGACGTCGTAGCTGAGGTTTTGGTTTGCGCGGAGGCGCGGTAAAATTGCTGTGAATGCGTTTTCTAACGGACCTCATCTACCTCTTCGCGGCCAGTTTTTATCTTCCAATTGCAATCTATAACGCTACCGTCCTTCGGAAAAATCGAAGCGGGTGGGCGGAGCGATTTGGGCGGTTGCCCGAGTTTCCGCCGGGTGGTCGCCGCGTCTGGGTTCACGCCGTTTCCTTGGGCGAAATCAACGCAACACCGCGCGTGGTGAAGTCCCTTCAGGAACATGTTCCCGATGTGAGCTTTGTCATTTCGACCACGACGGATACCGGTTATCGACGGGCGGTTGAATTGTATGGCGCGGATCGTGTTGTTCGTTTTCCTCTTGATTTCAGTTGGGTCGTTCGGCGGGTTTTTGATGCTTTGCAGCCGGCGATGATCGTGCTCGTGGAGCTGGAAGTATGGCCCAACATGGTGGCCGAAGCGGCGCGTCGCGGTGTTCCGGTGGTCGTAGTGAACGGACGGCTGACGGAGCGCAGTGCGCGGCGGCTGGCATGGTTTGGGACTGCCATGCGCGGTGTGTTTTCGAAGCTGACATGGGTTGGCGCTCAGGACGAGACCATCGCTGCGCGGTTTCGTGCGCTAGGCGTGGACCCTCGGCGCGTGGAAGTAACCGGGTCGGTCAAGTGGGACACGGCGGTTGTGGCCGACTGTGTTCAAGGTGACGCGGAACTGGCACACGCATTGAGCCTCGACCGCTCGCGACCCGTTTGGGTTTGTGGCAGTACCGGCCCCGGCGAGGAGTTGCTGCTGCTGGATGCTTACGCACAATTGCTGAAATCCGGCGGAGACAAGAACGCAACGCGACTCATTCTTATTCCCCGCAAGCCCGAACGATTTGAAGAAGTGGCCGGGCTGATCGCGTCACGAGGGTATCCATGCGTGCGAAGAAGCGTTCACCGCCATGGTGCGACGTGGGCCAAGCTGGACGCGAACTCGGTGATTCTTGGCGACACGATGGGCGAGCTGCGTGCTTTTTATTCACTCTCCGACGTGGCCTTTATCGGCCGCAGTCTGGTCCCCATGGGCGGCTCGGACCCGATGGAAGTTGCCGGGCTGGGGAAGCCCATGATCGTGGGCCCGCACACCGATAATTTTCGGCAGCCTGTTGAAGCGCTTCGTGCCGCCGGTGCATTGGTAGTCGTTGATGGCGTGCCGGGTCTGGTTCGTCAGTTGCGGGCTTGGTTGGAGAATGCGGACGAAGCAAAGCGGCAAGGTCGTCGCGGGCAGGAAGTGGTCTTGGCCAACCAGGGGGCAACGGACAAAACTGTCGCGCGGTTGGTGGAAATTTTGAACGGGCACGTCACCGGGGCCGGCGCTTTTCATCGTGTGCAATCCAGCTTAAGTTCGACGGGAGTGAACTATAATCCTTTATCACCCGCTTCGGGGGAACGGGTTTGATTTCGGCGGAGCAGGACATGGCTTCTAAAGATGCCAATATCGAAAACGCCCGGCCCGATGCGGTTTTTCCGCCGTCTCCCGAATTCGCGGAAAAGGCGCACGTCTCTTCGATGCAGCAATACCAGGAGATGTATCAGCGTTCGATCAGCGACCCGGACGGCTTCTGGGGCGAAATCGCTGAGGGGTTTCACTGGAAGCAGAAGTGGTCCAAGGTCCGCCAGTTCGATTTCAAGGACAAGATTTCAACTCAGTTTTTCGCGGACGGTCAGACGAATATTTGTTACAACGCACTGGATCGCCACCTTGCCCGGCGCGGAAACCAAATCGCCATTCTCTGGGAAGGCAACGAGCCCGGCGAAGACGACGAGATGACCTACAACCAGCTACATGCTGCGGTGTGCCAGTTCGCCAACGTGCTGAAGGCGCAGGGAGTCAAGAAGGGCGACCGCGTGACCATCTACATGCCTATGGTGAAGGAGTTGCCTATTGCCATGCTGGCGTGCGCCCGGATCGGCGCGATCCACTCCGTGGTGTTCGGAGGCTTTTCGCCCGAGTCGCTGGCTGACCGCATTGTTGATTGCAAGTCGGAAATGCTCATCACGGCCGACGGCGTAATGCGCGGCAACAAGCCAATTGCGCTTAAAGCGAATGCTGACGA
>JBKJYI010000586.1:0-7217 GCA_046715855.1 Phycisphaerae bacterium | reverse complement strand
CGCTTTGCTTGTCTTCCACCAGCAATTGCTCGCAATACTCTTCCAACGCGAGGCGCATGATTTCGGGATCGCGAAGCGCACCCGGTGCTTTGGCGCGACTTCGCAATTCCTCCTCGTAAAGGAAATTGCGAGCGTTCTTTTTCCCGACAAAACGCAGGTCGTAATCGGGATTGACTTCGAAAATGTCGAGGTGGGCTTTGGCCCGGGTTTTTTCGGCGGGCATACCCCCTTCGAGTTTCTCTTTCAGCAGTTTTTTGGCAACGTCCCACCGGCCCAGGCGCTCATTGATTTCAATGGTGAGCCAGTCGAGGCGCATGCGAACCGCCTTGTTCTCGTTATATTCTTTGAAAGGTTCAATCCTCGCCAGAGCCTTCTCATATTTCCCCAGGTCATATTCCGCCTGCGCATTAAGCGCCGCCTTGGTCGCCGGCGGGAGATCTGCGAAAGTCTTTTGGGCGGCCGAGCTCGAGTCGTCCACCGAATCGAGGATATTGTCGACATCCTTGAGGTTGAAGGTTCGGACGCCGAACCGTGTATCCACGCGAACGCTGGTTTTCGTCTTCGTTTTAATTTTGCCTTCGATGAAGGCGCCATCCTTCAAGATAATCGTTTCGGCACGCGCCCCGGGGAGGAGCACATGCATTGCGGCCGCCATTATCGCCCCGAACAAGAAAGCCCAAATGGTCTTAATTAGCATCGACACGCGACTCCGGATTCAACTTCGCACCATATACAGACAGGAACATATTGATGGCGATCTGCCTCGCCGCATCGGGCATCACCCCCCGGCAACCCGGAAAATAATGGTAGGTCACCCCCGACGAGATGTCGTGAGCGCTGTGAATCCCGATCATGCGGCCATTCAAGTAAATACCATACAAATCGCAGCGCCCCGCTTGAGCAAAACGATCATGCAGCGCCTTGCGGAACGGCACGGTGGTCACGTCAAAGCCCTGAGTGCCGGCAATCTCCCCGGTGTAAATCGGATCATTCCGGCGAAGCTTCTGAAAGGAAATGCCCGGCTCCAGGGCCTTGAGTGCCGCGCGAAACGATTCATCCCAGTCGGGCTGCCCGCTGACCACATCCACGAAAAAATGTTTGCCCTTCTTCAGAGCGTCGCCCAGTTGCTGTTTCGCCGCGTCGCTGGGCGGTGCGGGCCCGGTAACCAGCACCCAGGCCACATCCGCTTCCGCGGCCTTCACCTCATCCACGCGGGTTCGGTAGTTGGCCTGCATCAGGCGGCTCATCGTGTCGATGAGATTGGGATAAGCGGGAACCTCGCTGCCCACCTGCACCATCGCCGCGGTCATAACTCGGGACGATGCCGAAGGCACCGCGTAGGTCGATCGGGCGAACGAGCTTCGAGGCGGCGTCCCGTCGGTCTCATAGTGAAGAAGGTCTTCCATGAACAAAAATGAATCTTCGGACTGCTTGGTGTCATAGGTCTGCCAGGCGCATGACCAGCTCTTGGGCGGAAGAAAGAGAAAATCGCGAAACCCATTGCCCAACGCCTTGATCCTTGCAACGGGCTTGTGCGAGCTGTTGACCGCGAACACGCCGGCATCGTTTTTCAAATCGCTGAGCGGATACTCCGGAAAAGACTTCGAGATCGCCGTCGTGACGGCCGCACGCTGTCCCTCCGCTTCGTCGCCGATGTCCACGATCACGGTTCCACCCGCCAGGCAGTATTCACGAATTTTTCCCCACTGCTGATCGCTCCAGTTCATCGGACCCACGACGCTCAGCAGAAGGAGGGGCACCTCGGCCAGTTCAGCCAGGTCGCGCCCGATGTCGGCCCTTCGCCAGTTGTAATGAACGCCTTTGCTGCGCGCCAGATAACGCACGAGGTGGGCCACGTCACTCCGATTTTCCGTCCACGCGCCCTCTTCATCACCGGCAATAATCCGCTGCACAACCGTCGGAGCGTTTCCGGTTCCAAGCGTCCACAGCGCCAGCGCCGTCCGCCCGGGCGATGGAGCTTCGGAAAACCCTCCCTGACCTCCCAGCCCGCGACCCTGCCCGCCGCGGACGCCGAAAAGACCCGTCGCCGGATCGTAGTTTTTCAGTAGCTGGTCGGCTTCTTCCGCAAAATAATTCTTTCCCGAAATGCGATCGATTCCCGTTAACTCTCCGAAAAGCACAAGCCACAGCGGCTCGTGAAACGGATTCGCATTTTGCGTAAACGGCCCAAAATTCCGGTATTCATCGTCGTATTGCTCATTGAGCCACTGCACTCCCTTATCGATGGTCCGCAATTGATCCTTGCTGGATAAAAATGCGGAACATCGCTTGCTTCCAAAACCGGCGGCCATGTCCAGCGCCGTGACCATGCCCGTCACGCCGATGGCGGTATTGGCGACCGACGGCGGGCTGATCGTTCCGTACTTGGACAGGCGAAGGGTGAACCCGCCGTCGCCGGACTGCGCCTCAGTCCAGTATTTCATGGCATTTCGGAATACGCGGGCATCCACCTCGGCCCCGGCCATCCGCGCCTCACGAAGCGCGTAGAGAGTGTGCGAACTGTTGAAATGCTGCGATAGCACGATTTCCCCATTTCGCTGGTCTTTCGGCGAGCGGTCGCCCCATCCGCCATCTTCGAGCTGGGCATCAACCAGGAATTGTGCGTCGCGCTGGATGATCGGCCCGTACGCCGACATGGTCCCAAATCGTGAGAGCAGAATCATCCGCCGCCCGACGGCTTCCGTGCCAAACGACTCGTTCTCCGGCGGATTTTGAGCCTCAAGCCACTTCATCGCGTTGATCACGCGCTCATTTTTCGAATTCAACTCGCCCAGCCCCACGGCGATCACGGACGTGAGCATGACTTTTTCATTCAGGTTGCCCGTGCCCCATGAGCCGTCTGGGGCCTGCAACCGTTCCAATGCCATGGTGCTGCGTTCGGTGACTTCGGAAATGAGATCTTCCACCTGGTTGCGGATCGGTATGTACCGAACCGGCACCGGCATGGTGGTCGGAGTTTCGGAAGCGACGGCCTCATCGGCTTCGCGGAACGAGAACCTCGCCAGTCCAAATCCCTCCCGCAGATTTCGGATTTTCAAAATGATCCACGCCGCGCCGGTTTGCTTTTCAAAAAGCGGAACCTTGACCGAACCATGGGGCAGCTTCAACCGCTGAATTTTGTCCGTCTCCTCGGGTTCATCCGAAATAGTCACATCCACCCCGATGGGTTGACCATCGGCCCAAAAGGCCGGAATGACTGCGGGCACAGGCTGGAAATCGCCTTCGCGAAGCCGCGCCGGTTCGATTTCCCACTCGTAGGTTGCCCCCGGCCGCAATTGCCCCTTGAGTTTGAGCCATATCTCCACTTCCGAAACCGAAACGGCGGTCGCGCCCGCGACGGATCCTCCGACGCGCAAATCAGTCCCCGTATATCCGACGTTAAAGTCACGTCGAACGACCGACGTTGGTTGAGTGGATCGCACCACCACGCGCCCGAAGTCGAATTGCGGATCATCGAACGAGAAGATGACTTCCTTCCCGGAAAAACTGACCCGGCCTTCCGCTCGCTTGAGCGGAACCGCCTCATAATTTCCGATGGCGACAATGTTCGGACCGCCCAACGCCTCGCCGGGAGACCCCAACAACGAAAGGGCGGCGAGCGCGCACAGTACGAAAAACCTTGTTTTCATGGACCCTATGTTAACACGCATTTCGCCAATTCCTCAACCGCTTGATCGATCTCCGCTTCCGTAGTGAAGCGCCCCACGCTGAACCGAATGGCCCCGAAAGCCACGTCCTCCGGCACGTCCATCGCCTCCAGCGTGGCCGACCGCTCCCGCTTTCCGGTATGACATGCCGCCCCGGTGCTCGCGCAGATATTCGGGCACTGCTCCAATATTTCGCTGCCGATCGAGCCGGCAAAACCCACGCATACTGTATTGGGAAGGCAATTATCCGGATCGCCCAATCGGACGGCCTTTTCGCCGAATTTCGTATGAATTTGTCGCCAAAGCCGATCACGTAGTTCCTTCTCCCCGGCTCCCCCGATGTGTGCGGCGGCAACGGCGCAGGCCTCTCCAAGTCCAACGATCAAGGCCACCGGTTCGGTTCCCGCCCGCCGACCCTTCTGATGCCCCGCGCCATGAAGCAGCGGCTCCAGCGCCGTGCCCGCTCGAATGTATAGCGCGCCGATTCCCGGCGGCGCATACAGCTTGTGGCCCGCAATGCTCAAAAAGTCCACGCCCAGTTTCCGCACGTCGATTGCGACTTTTCCGCAGGACTGTGCGGCATCCGTGTGCATCAATATTTCGCCAACCCGGGCGAATTCCGCAATCTCAGCAATATCCTGAATCGTGCCGACCTCGTTGTTTGAGTGCATGATCGAGATAAGAATGGTGGTCCCGCGAACCTCGCCGGCAACCTCCTGCGGATCGATGCGGCCCTTTGAATCCACATCCACATAGCTCACTTCATATTTCAAGCCTTCCAGAAACCGGCACGGATTCAAAACCGCAGGGTGCTCGATCTTCGACGTAATGATGTGATTGCCGCGTTCGCGGAGCCCATGGGCCACGCCCTTGATCACATGGTTATTCGCCTCAGTTCCGCTTGAAGTGAAAACGATCTCGTCACGGCTGGCCCCGATCAGCGCCGCCACCTGCCCGCGGGCCTTCTCCACCGCCTCACGCATCGCCCGCCCGGCCGAATGCGAACTCGAAGGATTCCCGTACCGCGACGACAGGTAAGGACTCATCGCTTCGAGCACTCTCGGATCGACCGGCGTCGATGCGTTATAGTCCAGGTAGATCATAAGTTCGGGGCGAACCTTTCGATGACTCAATAGTTCGATCATAGCACCCAAATCGCAGGCAGGCGAGCAATCACCGGGCCGTTCAACCCCGTTTTCCACACGGCCGATGCACTTAAACGAGCCGCGACCCAGACCGACAAACGCTTACCGAGCCAGCAAATAAGCACTGTGGACACTGCCCAACTGTCGGAAAAGAAGCGCGGAGCCAAGAGGTTTTGTTGCGGGTGGCACGGTCTGGCGCCTTTTGCCAGTCCGTGAATTGAAACGCGTTTCTCGTTTTATTCGGCGTCAAGGCACGGATGGCTTATTGTCGTCTCCTTTCCCCGCCCGCAATTCTGCAATCGCCTCTGCCGCGGCCTTATTCCCGGGATCGCCGGCAACAATTTTTTCGTATTCTGCAATCGCATCTTCAGTCCGTCCGGCCTCCGCCAGGGCCGCCGCATATTGCTGCCGCAGCACAACCGGCGTATCCGCCGCCGTCCGCATCACCGCATTCTCCAGAATCGCAATCTGATCGTGCTTCCCGAGCCGGTGCAAAATATCCGCCCGCGTGCCGGTCAGCTCCGCCAATCGAAGATACACTTGCGGATCGACCGTGGCGGACGCCAGAATCCGGGCACTCATCAGCTCAATGAGCAAGCTGTATTGTTCCATCAAAATCTGCAGAGCCACCCGCTTGCCTGGGTACTTCTGGACTCGCTCCTCCGCAATAGCCAGCGCCTTCCTCGCTTCCTTTTCCGCCTCATCAAACTGCTGGCGGCCCATCAACGCCCGCGCAAGCCGGTGCGGGTAACGAACATTCTTGTAAGCATCCGCTTCCACGGCCAGCCGGGCCAGGCGGATTCCCTCGTCAAGGTTCCCCGCACGATTCGCACAATTGGAAAGTCCAGTCAGTATCGACGGCTCATTGGGATTGAGCTGGGCCGCCTTCTCGTAACTCCCCTGCGCCAGTCGCGGGAACTCCGACACAAACAGGTCCCCGAGAACCTGGTGAGCCTTCCACTCGTTCCGCCCGTCTCGTGTCTCCACGAACTTGCGGAGCTGGTCGATCGCGTCGCCGTTCCGCCCGGCCAATCCGTACGCACGGCCTAACAGATAGGGCAGCCACGGATGCGCCGGCTCGCTCGCCCGGATGTCTTCAATGAGCTTTTCAAGTTCTAGAAGCGTCTCTCGCGACGGCACATCTGCGTAGTTCGCATCAATGCCGTCAATTAACACCCGCGCCTTCTGCACCGCCTCATTCACGTCAATCGCCGGCTTGACCGGCCCCTGGGCAACCGGCTCTGGTGCTGGAGGTGTCGGAGGAGTGGTTGCTGCGGTTTGAGCCCCAAGAGAGGCCCCGGTCGCACCACAAATTGCCAGGCTGCACAGAATCACGAGCGCGATACTGCCGCCACGCACAGTTTTCTTCCTATTGGGTTCAGTAGCCATGCGGGTCTTATACGACCGCGAATGTGGCCGGACAACTTCGGCTCAATTTTTCTCGGCGGGGCTGGCACGAACGATTGCTTTCTTAATTTTTTTCAGCCGCATCGCGAAGCACAGCCTCGGGACGTCTCCTTCCAAAAGAACTGACGCATTGTGCATGAATTAACGCCTGGCGCTAGTGTAGCGACTCCAAAATAACGAATCATTCGAAATCCCCGTCCACACCCCCGTCTTCGGCGGTCCAGGGTCGCGCGAACTGAAGTTCGCGGCTCGCAAATGGTTAGAAATCAATGAGACACTCCAGGGCGCCCAATTATTTCACGGGATGGGTATAAGGGGCTTTTTTGGGTTGGGTTTGATGGTGCATCTTTTTATTTTCGCAAGGGGGAATCCTGCCTGGCGAGGCGGAAACACGGGTTTGCGGGTGCCATTTGGGTTCGCCTTGAAAACGGGAATTCGAGTTCAATTTGTTCGTAGGTGATTCCGGACCGAACGTCCGGTGCCGGGGTCCGGGGATCGAGGTTGCCGAAGATTCCTCCGCATTTTTGATCATCACAAGAAGAACCTGGGCGGCGCGCACATTTTGTTGCGAAAGTGCGATCAGCGCAAAGCGGAGCTTTGGTTGCGAACAGGATGGTACCGCGCGGCGGAGGTGTGTTAGAATCCTGTCGTGCCCACTGTCCACATGCCCCCGGCATCTTTCGACGACACAATCCCCATTCCGCCCCGCTATTGGTGGCTCAAACGAATCATGATCGCCTCTGCAGGACTCATCATCGCCCTGGTCGCCCTGCGCCTCTGGTGGGGCTGGTACGCCTCCCGCCAGCTCCAGGCCGAAATCGACCGCATCATCGCCGCCGGCGAGCCCATCTATCCCGAAGATTTCGACCCCAAGGAAGAAATTCCTAACAACGAAAACGCCGCGAAATTGTATGAACTCGCAGCTGCATCATTACAAGCTGACTATGGTCGAATAATGAGTTTTGCTCGTGATCCTCTTAAGGTGCTTACGAACCCG
>JBKJYI010000585.1:0-3890 GCA_046715855.1 Phycisphaerae bacterium | reverse complement strand
AGCTGCGATGACGGCAACGCGTGCACCGCGGACAGTTGCGATTCTGCCTCGGGGTGCGTCAACGAAGCCGTCTCCTGCGACGATGGCAACTCTTGCACGAGTGACTCGTGCGATGCCGCGAGCGGATGCATGAACGACGCGGCTTTGGACGGCACCGCGTGCGGCGACGGGGACGCCTGCAACGGTGACGAGACCTGCCAGTCGGGTTCGTGTTCGGGCGGGCCCGCGCCAAACTGCGACGACAGTGATCCGTGCACGGATGATTCGTGCGATCCGGCAAACGGGTGCGTGAATACGCCGAAGAACTGCGAGGATGGGGACAATTGCACGGCCGACTCCTGCGATTCTACCGGCAACTGCGTACACGAGCCGATTGCCGGGTGCGGGCCGTAATCTCAAATACGCTTAGCAAAGAAAGGGGGAGATATTCCCTACCGCTCGGCGCGTGCTCCCCACGCGCCGGGCGGCCTTTTTCAGGGGAGAGGTTGGCGGCTGATCCGACTCACGTGGCGGAGGACTTGAAGCAGCGACGGGGGAAAACAAATGTCGGCACCTCGGAGGGGGCCGGAAATCCTGCTCGTGGACGACGATGCAGAATATCGATGGATAGCCCGTGCACGTTTGGAGAGCGCCGGATTTCGATGCCATGAGGCCTCGGATGGCGATGCGGCGCTCGCAGCCCTTGGTTCCAAGCCTGGAATCAGCTTGGTTCTGCTCGACTATACAATGTATGGTCGGGAGCCCGGTGAGTTGATCGCGCGAATTCGTAGTCAGCGCCCGGACGTGCAGATCATTGGCCATAGCAATATGAATCGCGCTACTGATTTTCGTTCCAGGGGTGTGGAGGCTTTCCTGCCCAAACCATTAGTTGTGAACGAACTTCGCAGGTTATCAAGCGGGGAGCAAGGATCTGATACGGTTCATAACGGGGGAAGTATGATACGATCTAATTTAAGAACGCTGATCGCTCTGGCTGCGATGGCGGGCATTCTTACGACGGCAAAGGTACGGGCAGAGGCCATATTCTGGGTTCAGGGCACCGGCGCGAACAGCCGTGTGGTTCGCTCAGATCTCAATGGAGCCAATGTCTCCACTCTCATAACGTCACCGACAGTCGCTGATCCCACCACAATTGCGATCCATGCGGCGAGTCAGACCCTATATTGGGCCCATGGCACAAGCAACGCTAGCCGGATTATGCGGGCTGGTCTCGATGGGAGCGGTCCGTCAACCGTCCTCGCCTGGCCCCTGAAGAGCGACACAAAAGGAATCGACGTTGACTCGTCCGGGGGAATGATCTATTGGGCCGAGGGCGCTGGCACCGACAGTCGAATTCATCGCGCTGGATTGACCGGCATAGGGTTTGAGAGCCTTCTCGCTTGGCCTCAAGTCAGCGATCCGAAAGCGATCGCGGTCGATCCGGTTGGCGGTAAGTTTTATTGGGTTCAGGGCTCTGGGAATAACAGTCGAATCCTTCGAGCAAACCTGGACGGCACGAACCCGGTGACGTTGGTTGTCTGGCCCCAAGTGAGTGAACCGACGGGAATCGCGGTGGATGTGGTCAGCGGCAAGCTGTACTCCTGTCAGAATACCGGAAACAACAGTCGAATCCTCGGCGCCAACCTCGACGGAAGCGCGGTTACGACAGTTCTATCCTGGCCTCAAGTAGTTGATCCCAAATCTATCGCATTAGACTTGGTGAACTTTAAGATGTACTGGGCTGAAGGGGCTAGCACCAGTACGCGTGTGGTTCGCGCAAATCTCGATGGATCATCGGTCGTAGCAATAGTCAATTGGCCTCAAGCGAGTGACATCTTTGGCCTTGACGTGGAAGCGGCGCCTAGCGCGCCTGTCCCCACCGTCTCAGAGTGGGGACTCGCTGTGCTCGCGCTTGCACTCCTCACTGGGGCGACAGTAGTTATGCGCGCCCGCTGCGGCTTGATGAAACGGTAAGCGCCAACTTTTCCTTCGAAAATCGGTCGATCACTTTTTTTGGTGAGTTCCTAAAGCGGGCTCCGCCAGCGTCGGTTCCGTCGCAACAGTGCCCATCGCGGCCAGGCGCGAAAGCACTTGGTACATCAAAGGGGGGAGCGCAAGACATACCGCTCTTCATGATTACATCGGAGCACCGTATCGAGACGAATCAAGCCTTACTTCGGCGGCGTCGGTGCACACTTCTCACGATGCCAATTCGCATTGCCACATTCATTCGTGGCCTTACGGAGCTTCTGCAGGTCGCCACTGCCTAGGCGCAGACAAGTTGTCGAACGTCGGCCTTGCGTTACCTTCAGCTCTCGCTAACACCAGCGGTTTATGAAACCGCAAGCCGGGCGGCGCAAACTCTTTTGAACGCCAGCTTTACGAAATAGTTGCAAGATGTCTGGGGGCGATGCTTATCAAGCCCGGAGGGATTTCGTGCCAAGTTGCGTCACATCAACCAGGCGTCGGCCTTGCGTCCCCCCGCCCTTCGCTGACAGCAGCGGTTTGCAACACCGCAGATCGATTTGCGCAAATTGCGATCAAAGCCTCATTTGTGTCGGCGGCAAGAATCGTCTTGCTGCATTGCTGCGCGCACACCTGTATTGTCCTCAATTCAGCCGCCATCATGTACGCACAAACCGAGCCCGTAAACGCACTGCCGGCTCCCGCGATGATCGTGTACGTCTCGGCGGAACAAGCCCTCAGGATCCTGCACTTCCTACCGTTTTGGTACCGTCTTGCGCCGCGAATACCGCGTCAAAATGCGTCAGAACGCGAAGCCGTGCGAAGGATTGCGAAACACTGTTTCGGCCGCTAAACTTCGCCCAGAACAGAACTTTCGTGCAATTGGCCACAAATTGGGACCCATTTTCCCAAGCTGGACGTCGTCGGTTCGAATCCGATCGCCCGATTTCATAAAACTTTACTCCACAATCAGTTAGATTCCGAACTTCATACCCATCGCCATCGCCAATTGTGACTGTTTTGCGTGGTAGTAGGGTGGTAGTGCCGTGCGACGCTGAAACTGCACAATCTCTAAGTGGATTCGTCAAAAGGAGTTGCGAGGCGCGACGAACGAGCGATGTCCAGCCTGCTCGGCTGGACATCGCTCATCGGTCCGCTCCACCAAAGTTCAAATCGAACGGTTGAACGGCTCCAGAATGCGGTCCCGCGATCATGCACGCGGGGGCCTGACAGAGGCGGGCACGACAGCCACAATCGAGACTGTAGCGGCCGACAAGTTGTGTTCCGATCGGAGTTGCAGCGGTATTGGCTACCCGCCGATGAATCGGCTATTATTCGGCTACTGGACGTGGGAGATTGACGATGCCGACCCTGAACCCTGAACGGCTGCACGAGCTATCGGTACCACTGAGCACGAGCTGGCTGCTTTCTTCGTGCATGGAGGCCAAGGGTAAACAGGACCTCTGGATCCGCCAGAAGCCTGAAGTGCTGGAAGCGTTGCGCGAACAGGCCATCGTTCAGAGCGTCGAATCATCCAATCGGATTGAGGGCGTCACGGTTGACCGAGACCGGTTGCGGCCGCTGGTTCTAGGGCATGCCAAACCCCGCGATCGCTCGGAGGAAGAGGTCGCGGGTTACCGTAAGGCGATCGACTGGGTATTTACGCGAAAACGCCGAGTAGCCATCGAGCCGCGCGTCATTCAGCATCTTCATGCCTTGGCACAGGGCGGCACGTCAGGGGACGCTGGAAAGTGGAAACGCAAGGACAATGAAATCATCGAGATTCTGCCGAGTGGCGACCGCCGCGTACGATTCAAGCCGACTCCAGCCAAGGCCACGCCGAAGGCAGTAGCGAAGCTCTGCCGCGACTATCACGCCACTTGCGAGGGGCAACCAACGCCGGCGCTGATCACCGTCGGGAGCTTCGTGTTCGACCTTCTGTGCGT
>JBKJYI010000584.1:0-2937 GCA_046715855.1 Phycisphaerae bacterium | reverse complement strand
TCGACGCATTGTGCACGAATTAAAGCCTGGCGCTAGGGCGCGCAATTATTTAGTGGGATTGGTATAAGACATTCTTTCCACGACGCACCCAGCCGGGCGATAGCCTGATTGTTACACGAGGCTGGACTTCTTCGTGCCTGTATACCCTGGCGCCGCTTATTCGTGGCGAAGAGCTTCGATGGGGTGAATGATTGCGGCTTTGAAGGCGGGGATCAGGCCGAAGAGGATGCCGACGCTGGCGGAGAAGCCCAGGGCGATCATTACGGCCCAGAGGGGGACGACGATCTTGACCATCGAGGGGTGCAGCGAGGCCACAGCGCAGATTGAGTAGCCCATCAGAATTCCCATGATGCCGCCGACGGTCGAGAGGACCATGGCCTCAGTGAGGAATTGCATGAGGATGTCGCGGCGGCGGCCGCCGATGCTCTTCCGCAGGCCGATCTCGCGAGTGCGCTCGGTCACCGACACGAGCATGATGTTCATGATGCCGATACCGCCGACGATGAGCGAGATGCCCACGATGCCGCCGAGGACGCTGGTGGCGATCATTTTGACTTTTTCGAAATCGCGCAGGAATTCGTCCTGGGTGAAGATCCGGAAATCGTTGGGCGCGCCGGGGGCCAGGCCGTGGCGCGTTCGGAGCACGCGGGAAATCTGGAGCGTGGCCTCCTGCACGTCCTCCTCGCGAACGGCTTCGACGGCGAAGGGCATGAAGCGGGCCATGAAGGGGAACATTTTGACCGCGGTCGTGTAGGGGATGAGCACGGTGCGGTCCTGCGGCTCGCCCATCATGTCGCCTTTTTGCTCGAGGAGGCCGACGACGAGGAACCGTTCGTTGTTGATGTAGACGTAGTCGCCCACGATGTTGGAATCGACTTCGAGGAGGCGCAATACGTCGCGCCCCAACACGCAGACGTGGGCGGCGCCGTCCACTTCGATGGGGCCGTAGAAGCGACCCTGATCGCTGAAGAAATTGCGGATGGATTGGAATTGCTCGGTGGCGCCCTGCAGCTCGATGCCCTGGGCTTTGTTCCGGCCGTACTCGATGGTGACGCCGGAGAAAATGACGGGGGTGATGCGGCGGACCTTGTCGCATTGGGCCCCGACGGCCCGGACGTCGTCGATGTCCATCATGACGCGGCCGAGCATGCGGCCCATCATGCCGGAGGGTTCGTGGGGGACGACGAAAATCATGTTGGTGCCGAAGCCGCGGAGCATGTTGGTGACGTAGTTGCCGAAGCCCTGGACGAAGGAGACGACGGTGATCGTGGAGGTGACGGCGATGATGATGCCGAGCGTGGTGAGGAGGGAGCGGGCTTTGTTGGCCCAGATCTGCACGAGGGCGGTGATGATGTTCTGGAGGTGGCGCTCGAAAGCGCCGCCGAGCCAATGGAGAGCACGCCACGGAGCGGTGATGGCACGGATGGCGAAATTCGAAGTTCGATATTCGAAGTTCGAAGATTGTATGGTTGCGGAGCGCGTCATGTCATTCTCATACTTGCTGACCGCTCGCTCACGGTCGCGGCTCTGTTTTGCATGGCGGCGCTGCGCTTGACCATGCCACCCGTATTGACCCCCCTCAATCCCCCCTTAGTAAGGGGGGAGGCTTTCACTCGTGCCGCAGGGCCTCAATCGGGTGCAAGATTGCGGCTTTGAAGGCCGGGATAATTCCGAAAAAGACGCCTGCTCCGGCGGAGAATCCCAAGGCCAGCGCCACGGACCATAGGGGCACGTGGATGGGGACCATGCTGGGATGGAGCGAGGCGACATAGGTGACGACGTAACCGAGAACCACACCGGCCATGCCGCCGAGCGTGCAAAGAACGACGGCCTCGGTCAGAAACTGAAGCATGATGTCGCGTCGCCGTCCGCCGATGCTCTTGCGCAGGCCGATCTCACGCGTGCGCTCCGAGACCGAGACGAGCATCACGTTCATGATCCCGATGCCGCCGACCAAAAGTGAAATACTCACGATTCCCGCGAGCACGCCCGAGGCGATATTGCGAATGCTTTCGAATTCCTTGAGGGCCTGATCCTGACGGTTGATCTGGAAATCATTGGGCTCGCCAACTTTCAGGCCGTGCCGCTGCCGCAGCACCCGCGTGATCTGGGCCTCGGCGTCGGGGATGACGGCCTCGCTCCTGGCCTCGGCGAGAAAACGGATGGACTCTCGCAAGTTCGGATCAAGCCGCATGGCGGCCGTGTACGGAATCATCACCGTCATATCCTGATCCTCGCCCATCATGCCGCCCTTGGTTTCGAGCAGGCCAATCACCAGAAACCGCTGGCTGAACATGTGCACGTACTGGCCAACGATGGATTCGTCGCACTGCAATTGCTTCAGCACGCTGCGGCCCAGCACGATCACCTTGGACGCGTTCTCCACGTCGAGGGGACCCAAAAACCGTCCGACGTCCGCGAAGTAATTGCGAATCACCTGGTAATCCTCGCTGACCCCGCGCACCGGAACCTCTTTCACCTTCTCCAGCCCGAAAGACACTTCGGCATTGTTGATGAACAAGAATGGCGACATCCGCTGCACGTCGGTGCACTCCGTGCGCACTGCCTCGATGTCCGCCAGGCTCAGAGTGATCCGCCGCCGCTTGGCCTCCTGGGTCTCCCACGACTCAATGGGCCGCACGATCATGTACTGCGTGCCGTAGCCGCGGACCATTTTGGTCATGTAGTTGCCGAAGCCCTGCACGAAAGCGACGACGCAAATCGTGGAGGTCACGGCGATGATGACGCCGAGGGTGGTGAGGACCGAGCGGCCCTTGTTGAGCCAGATTTGGATGAGTGCGGTGGAGACGTTTTGGGCGTTGCGCGCGGCGGAGTTGTAGAACCATCGGGCGATGGTCGCGGGAATTATCCAGATGAAGCGAAAAAGTTTCATTCAGGTTGATTCAAGCCAAGTGTGCATCAACGCTTTCGCACTTC
>JBKJYI010000583.1:0-5655 GCA_046715855.1 Phycisphaerae bacterium | reverse complement strand
AAGGCTACGAATCCCGCTGGCCTCTCACGCCCGAAGAGCGAGCCTGCCTGCCTCCGCTGATGGCGGAGGCCCTGATTTCGGAGTGCGTCCCCCCCATAGCCGAGACCGGATCAGTAGGCCCGTGGGCCGGCTTCCGAGTCCTCCAAATGGTCCGCCGAAAGCTCAACTGGCTCTCTGAAAACGAACATAGACTGCTGGCGACTCAAAAGTGAATAATGGGAAACGAATCGACGACTACAAGTTCCGAAGGCGCTGCTCTTTGTCGTGCGTTTGCAGAGCGGCGATGAGTTCGTCGAGGCCCCCCTGCATGACCTTGTCCAGCGAATAAAGATCAAAATTGATGCGGTGGTCGGTAAGTCGATTCTGCGGAAAGTTATAGGTGCGAATGCGCTGCGAACGGTCGCCGCTGCCGATCATCGTCTTTCGCGCGGCGTCGCGCTGCTTGTTGGCTTCCTGCTGCTGCGCGTCGTAAATACGCGTGAGCAGAATGCGCCGCGCCTTGGCCCGGTTTTTATGCTGGCTCTTTTCATCGCGCATGTTGACGGTGATGCCGGTTGCCTTATGGCAAAGCCGCACCGCCGATGACACTTTGTTGACGTTCTGCCCGCCAGGCCCCCCCGCCCGCGAGACAAATTCCTCCACGTCGTTTTCCCAGTTGATGTCGATGTTGATCTCTTCGGGCTCTGGCAGCACGCCCCCCGTCACCGCCGAGGTGTGCACACGGCCTTGGGCTTCCGTCTCCGGCACACGCTGGACGCGATGCCCGCCGCCCTCGTAGCCCAGCAGCAAATACACCTCCGGGCCCTTGATATTGAGCGTGACCTCCTTCAGTCCGCCGAGGTCGCCGCCGCTTTGATCCATCACCTCGACTTGCAGACCTTTCTTCTGGCAATACCGCAAGTACATCTCGTACAAATCGCGGCAGAAAAGCGCGGCCTCATCGCCCCCCACTCCTGCGCGAATCTCCAAAATCACCGACTCGATGGCCGCATCATCATCGCTGACGATCGCGGCCTTGAGCGATTCGAGCATGGTGTCATGCGTTTGCTGGAGCGCACTCAACTCTGACTCTGCCAGCGCCCGGATATCCTCATCCTGCGCCCGGTCATAGATCAGTGCTTTGGTCTGGTCTAGTTCGTCACGCACCTTGCAGAACTTGCGATAGGGGTCAACCAGACGGCGCAGCCGCCCCATCTCCTTAGTGATGCTGATGCTTTTTGTGGGGTTGATTGCAACCTCTGGATCGCCAAGCTGCGCTTCGAGCTGATTGTAGTGATCAGCAATCTCGTCGAGCTTGCCGAAAAGTTTGTCGTTGACGGTGGTTTCAACAGCCATTGGGGTTGTCCGTAGTCAGCCTCTAGTCGTGTCAATAAACTTAGCCGCAGAACAAGCACTGCTCACGAGCAGTGGCACAGAAGCCTGTTCACCTGTTGCCTATTTTCACAATGGGTCCGTTTGGAAAAGTACTGTTTTTGGCAAGGGTGTTTCGTGCCCCATACACCAACATGTAGTGGTTGGTTTTGAATTACTCCCGTCGCATCACGCGTTGCACAATCTTCCCACATCACAATCCTCATAACCTGCGAGGCGCGCGCATTTCATCGCGGAATCCCGATCAGCGCAAAGCGTGAGTTTATTGGGCACGACGCGCTTCCGAGTCCCGGCTGCTCTCCAGTGCATGGCGGCGCTTCGCTTGGCCATGCCACCCCGGCATGAATGCCGGGGCTCGGGCATTTACTCATCGGTGCGTTCCCCGTATGTCCATGAAAGAACCACGCGCAGGAGCCCACAGGACTCCCACGCGTGGTTTGAATACTCGACCCGACCCTAACGGCGAACGGCTTTAGCCGGCTTGGGCTTGGGCTTGTTGGCGAAATAGTCCGACCCGAATTTCTTCGTAAAGCGGTCCACACGCCCCAGCGTATCAATCACCTTGTTTCCGCCGCCCTTGAAGAATGGGTGGCATGCGGAGCAAATTTCGATCTTGATTTCGGGCACGGTGCTGCGCGTCTCCCACGTCTCACCGCAGCCGCAGTGAACCTTGCACGTCATGTACTTCGGATGAATATCTTTCTTCATAGCTCACCTCAATAGGCGGTGCGCCCCGCACCGAGTCAAACATTCTACCATGCCCCAGCCAAACCTCAACCCCAGCACAAAAACCGGTAACCGGTCAATTTGAACGCCCAGAGCCCGGGCGTTCATGCCGGGTGAAGGCTCCCGCGTCAGCCAGAGGGCCAGACGGATTACTCCGCAGCTATACCCCCCACGCCGGTTCCTCGTTTGTCTTTCTCTGTAACCCGCGTTATCAAATGGCCATGCACAAAATTCTGGTGGCCGAC
Source organism: Phycisphaerae bacterium (assembly GCA_046715855.1). GTDB lineage: Bacteria > Planctomycetota > Phycisphaerae > UBA1845 > UBA1845 > CAZAMB01. The sequence continues at coordinate 3,313 of JBKJYI010000583.1, read as the reverse complement.
AAGATCGCCGAGGCCGGGTTGGAGCGGCTTCGCGCCGCCACCGACATTCAATTCGACATTCGCCACGGCCTGGCGGAAGGCGAATTGGCCGCCATCATCGGCGAGTACGACGGCGTGCTCATACGCTCGGCCGTAAAAATCACCGCCCCCGTGCTGGCCAAGCCCGGCAAGCTTGCGGTCATCGCCCGGGCCGGGGTGGGCGTGGACAACGTGGACGTGGAAGCGGCCACTGCTGCCGGCGTCCTCGTCCTGAACACTCCCGATGCCAACACCGTTTCCACCGCCGAACACACTATCGCTCTCATGCTCGCCCTCCATCACAAGGTGGTGGACGCCCACGCCCATGTTCGAGCGGGTGGGTGGAATCGGGCGGCGTACGAAGGCGCGCAGCTTGCGGGACGCACCCTCGGAATTGTCGGACTGGGGCGTATTGGCCGCGCAGTTGCTCAGCGGGCGCTGGCCTTGGAAATGAAGGTTCGGGCCTACGACCCCTTCATGAAGGGCCCCGCCGCACTCGACGGTGCGGTGACAATGGCCGGCACCATCGACGAATTGCTGGCGGAAGTTGATTGCCTCACGCTGCATGCAACATTGTCCGCGGAGACTACGCACCTGATCGGGCGCGCCCAGCTCGCTCGAATGAAGCCCAGTGCAACGATCATCAACTGCGCCCGCGGCGCCCTAATCGACGAGAAAGCGTTGGCCGACGCGCTAAACGAAGGCAAGCTCGCCGGTGCGGCCATCGACGTGTACGAGAACGAGCCGCCCAAGGGCAGCCCGCTTCTGACAGCCAAAAACATCGTGCTCACTCCGCACCTTGCCGCGTCGACTGCCGAGGCTCAGGTTCGCGTTTCGGTCGATGCAGTGGATGCAATCCTCGCCTACCTGCAGCGCGGCGACGTCGGCTCGGCAGTCAATCTCACCGGCATGCCCGGCCGGCTCAGCCCGCGTGCCCGAGCGCTCTTCGGGCTCGCCAGCCGCATGGGCACCATTCTTTCCACTTGGGCGGCGGAGGGCGTGGACCGCGTGAGGCTGACCGTCCGCGGAGAATCGCTTCGTGAGCTGGCTGACCCGATGGCGTGGCAGGCGATGGTGTCGGTGCTCAGCCCGCGTCTCAATACGCGGCTCAACCTTGTAAACGCCCGCGAGCAGGCCCATCGGCGGGGCATCGCCGTCGAGCACGTCGTGCAGTCGCTTGCCGAAAATCAACCGGAATCGGTGGCCATCACCGTTTCCATCGCCGGCGTCTCCCACGAAGTCGAAGGCACAGTCTTCGCCGACGGCCGCCCCCGAATCCTGGCGATCGACGGATATCGCATGGAACTCATTCCCGAGCGGACGATCGTGCTGATCGTCAACGACGACCGGCCGGGGGTGATCGGTCTCGTAGGCCAGGCTTTCGGCAGCGCGGGCATCAACATTGCGGACATGGCCCTGTCGCGACGGGGCAAGACAGCGCTTATGGTGCTCAAGCTCGACGCCCCCATGCCGGATTCGCTCCGCGAATCCCTTTCCGCGAATCCGCCGATTCTGTCGGTCCGCTCCGTTTCGCTCCCCGCCGTAATCGAACCGTAAGCGCGTCGCGTTGGAAAAATGTGGCATGGCCAAGCGAAGCGCCGCCATGCTGTTACGATTCATGCCGGCGCCCGATGAGGCTGGGCTTGGGCATGGCACCCACTCTGCCATTCATACCTGCACCGAATCATACCTGCACCGAATTATGCTTCGCGGTTTCATGTCCTTGCCTTCTACGCCGATTCGACGAGGATGCATGTGATCGACACCGCTGCGTATGCCACGTCGCGCACCAGTGCCCTTCCGGGAGCGACTCAAATCATCGACGCCCTCTATCCTGTTTCCTTCGAAGAGACCTCGCGCACACCGGGGACGGAAAAGTATCTTCGAGATCCGGGCCTTCGCGTTCTCGCCGATTTTTTCGAGGCCAAGGGAATCGAGACGCTCAAAAAAGAGGACCGGCAGGAGACCTGGTACGCGGATTGGATCGACTTCCAGGGCAAGCACAAAATCTATGCGGGAATTCTGTCGCCGAAGCAATACTCCACCCTGGGTCATCAGTTCAGCCTGGCCAGACTCACGCGACTTTGGGAGGCATTCGCTTATTTCAGCCCGACCCACGCCTACAGTCTGCACACGTCGTTCCTGGGCCTCTTCCCCATCCTGATGAGCTCAAACGAGGAGCTGAAGAAAGAGGCCATCGCAAGGCTGGAGGATGGCGGGCTCTTTTCATTCGGCGTCTCAGAACGGGCCCACGGATCGGATCTTTTTGCGAACGAGTTCATGGTTCAGAAGTCGGAAGACGGCTGGCTCGCGGAAGGATCGAAGTGCTATATCGGCAACGCCAACGCGGCGTGCATGATTTCCATACTCGCCAAAAAAGTTGACGCTGAGGGCGGAAACAAGAGCAAGAGAGCTCCCTTTGTGTTTTTCGCGCTGCGACCCGGTGAAAGCCCCGCACTGCAAAACGTACGGAAGGTACGGACGCTGGGCATCCGAACCGCATTTGTGGGGGAATTCGAGGTTCACCAACATTCATTCCCCGATGGAGACCTCATTTCCCAGGGCCGCGATGCCTGGGACGCTGTGCTGGGGACGGTGAATTTCGGTAAGTTCTTCCTGGGTTTTGGCGCCGTCGGCATCTGCTCCCACGCCTTTGCGGAAGCCTTCGGGCACATGCGCAGGCGAGTCCTCTATGGCAAACCCGTGATGGAGATGGCTCACATCCGGGCGGCAACGGTGTTTGCCTACGCGCGGCTCTGTGCGATGAAATTGTATGCCTACCGGGCGTTGGATTATTTACAGATATCCCGCGACGACGACCGCCGCCATCTTTTGTTCAATGCCGTGCAGAAGGCAAGGGTCAGCAGCGAAGGCGTGAAGGTCATGACCCTTCTCTCGGAATGCATCGGGGCGAAGGGGTTTGAAGCCGACACCTACTTCGAATCAGCCCTTCGTGAAAGTCTGATGATTCCCGGCCTGGAGGGAAGCACGCACATCAACTATGGCCAGATCGCACAATTCCTGGACAACTATTTTTCGGGCACTGGCAATGATGTTGCCGCTCCTGCCTCCTTGATGCTGCAAGAGAACGATGCCGGCGAAAACTCGTCATGGATGCAGACACAGGACAGGAACGCCAGGACGGTGCTGTTTGCGCCTTGTTTGCGGTCCTTCGAAGGTTTGCGGCCGGTACCCAACGTGGAATTGTTCCGGGCCCAGGTGGAGGCTTTCGACCTCTTCCGGTCGGTCGGGATTTCCATGCTGAATCCTGATAATGATATCGCCGTGACCATCG
>JBKJYI010000582.1:0-6516 GCA_046715855.1 Phycisphaerae bacterium | reverse complement strand
ACTTGTTCTGTTATGTCCCGCACACCGGCTTGGCTGAAAAGGCTGTCACACGCGTGAATGATCCAGGCATTCACGTGCTTGCGATACCGTGCCGCAGCCTTAACCTGGTCGGCTGACAACACATGCGCTTGCGTTACGGAAAAATCAGGGGCGAACAGCACGATTGCCAAGAAATCAAAGTGCGCTCCTTCCATGGCACGAATAGCGCTAAGTTGACGCGAGGGATTTTCCACTGTTAAACGCCGGCTCTTGATTTCGTAACGCCGACCTTGCTTGTCCGTGGCATCAAATCCCTTCGTAGAGCTAGGCGCGCGTTTGAGCTTGAGCGCTTTGCACATCAGAAACTCCGCATAGTCCGCGACGGGATTGTTGGTGCTCCGAACGACGCCGCGCTGCCGAAGTTCAACCATAATAGCCGCGAAATCTTGAAATAGCTGCTGTACGGTCCTCTTGGCTTTCATGGGCATTGGATTTTGGAAATCGTTCCTTTCGCCGCGAAACAGAATTCGATTGATCCCGCATTGGATGCGGAGTTGGGGTTCCCTTCTGGCATATCGCGCCGTGTAACTTCTTTCCGAAGTGGCGTTAGCCTATTCAATTGCTTGCTGCCGGTCCACCGCTAAACTCCGGTCATTTCGTGGACGAGGTATTGAACCGACGAAGCTCCGCTCGCGAGAAAGATCAGGTTCGGTGTTTGGGGAACTCATTTGATATGATGCAATCCGATGGTTAGACGGACTGCCATTGGAACCACCACCTTTGAGGAGTTCTGCTTCTTGGTTCCTGATTACCAAAAGGCCGACCTTCTCGATGGTGTAATCTACCTCGCGCCACCGGAAGCAACTGAATCCAACCAAATCCTACTCTGGCTATGTTCGGTGATTGGTTTGTTCGTCGAGGAGCGGCAACTTGGCGAAATCACCATCAATGGAGTTGCTTATCGTTTTTCCGTCTATACGGCACCCGAACCCGACCTGGCCTTCATAGCCGCAAACCGACGAAACATCATTAAATCGAACTACGTCGATGGCCCGCCCGATCTCGCCATCGAAATAGTTTCTCCCGACAGCATCGATCGCGACTATGAGATCAAACGCCGTCGCTACGAAGAGGCGGGAGTGCAGGAGTACTGGATCATCGACCCGTTGGAAAACACGGCCACTTTTCTCGTTCGCGAGGGCGACGCTTTTGTCGAGCAGTTTCCGCCGGACCACTTTTATGAGAGCCGCGTTCTCCCTGGTTTCAAACTCGACACGCGGTGGCTATTCCAACGCCCTCTCCCGGCCACGATGCCCATTATTCGCCGCCTGCTCGGGCACAATTAGCACCGGTATAGTAGCCCTACTCGATACTAATAGGGTTTTTTTATGGGCACTGCCCGGCGAACGCGCGTTGGAAGGCGGCTGCGTCGCGGAGATCGACATCGCTGTCGGCGTCGAATTTTGCCCTATTTGCGTTGGGACATGACGCTGTGAGCTGCGGACCCCCCAGGCAATCGGCAAACAGGTCGGCGTCCGCCAGCGTTATAGCGCTGTCGTTGTTCAGATCGCCCGGGCAGCAACCGTCGAATGTCAGTGTGGCGCTATTGCTGAAAGTTTGGTTTGCACATTCGTCCGTAGCCTTAAGGCGATACGCTCCCGCATCCCCCGGAAGCGCGCCGAAAATGGTCAGCGTCGGCGTAGTCGCGCCGGAGATGCGCAGACTGTTGTTTACGTCCACCATGTTCCTCTGCCAGCGGAACGTCGTGCCGGAATCGGGCACAATGGCCGCAGTGAACTCGACGGTTTCGCTTCCATCATCCGCGCAAACGCGTTGTGGGACGGGGTCGGCGACGAACGCGGGTGACTCACTTTGCTGGGCCACGTAGGCTGACACAATTCCGTTGGTTATGTCCAGGAATTCACCCCCAGCCCACACCCGGTCCCCATCCAGCGTCGCGGCCAGCACGCGCCCATCAATCTGCGAGTCCGCCAGTGCCCGCCAGATCACACCGTCCCAACGGGCCGTTTTTCGCGTGAGCGGACCCTTGCCGGTTGTCACCTCAAAACTGCCGCCGACGAATAGCTCATCGGCGCCGGCAACCAGCGTACGGACATCGCCCGCGAAATTCGCTGCAGCGCCGTTGTTGGTCAGGGGGAAAAACTGCGTGCCCGCGAACCGGGCAATCCACGACTGCGGACTCAAGAAAGTGCCGCCGAGATAGAGGGAACCCGCAAGCGAAGTGAGCGCGTAGACGCTGCCATTGCTGACTCCGCCGCCGACAAGTTCAAATTGCGAGCCCGTCCATCGGGCGATTCCACCCGGAAACTCGCCGCCCACGTGGAGCAGTCCGTTATGGACGGTGAGGGCCTGGGCTCCTGCAATATCCGCATCGGGGTGGAGCTTCGACCACTGCAGGCCATTCCATGCGGCGATACCGGGCAAGCTCGTCGATTGCCCGTTGTCGCCAAGAAACAATCCCACAGCGACCAATTGATTGTTCCAAACCGTGAGGGCGTTGACCTGGTTATCGAACCCCGTGCCCAACGCTCGCCAGGACGTACCGTTCCATGCCGCTACGTTGTGTGCGGCAATACCGCCGGCCACGTTAAACAAACCGCCGGCGATAATCTCGCCGCCGAAAGTCGTTATTGCTAAGACGGGTCCATTTATTCCGCTACTGAGAGCTCCCCATCCATCTTCAGTGTGAGCGGCTATATGGGAGGCCAGTACGCCATCCATGGAGGTGAAATCACCACCGGCATACACCACCCCGCCATCGGTAAACAGGGCGCGCACCGGGCCGTCCGTGCCATCCTTGCTAAGGGTGTGCCATGCACTTCCGTCGAATCGTCCGACGCCGAAGAGGCTCTCGCCCTGCGAACTTTGGCCGGAAAAGAATCCGCCGGCCACCACTTCGTTTTGATAGCTCACCACCGTGTTGATAGCGCTGTTGAGTCCAATGCCCAATGCGGACCATGAAGAGCCGTCCCACCGTGCGAAATCGTCGACCACCGTCCCTCCGGCCGAGATCATTCCCCCTACGATCAGGTCCGCGTCCGTCGCCGAATTGGCCAGGTAGGTCATCGGAGCGGGTCCATTCCAAGTACCGCCAAACGGAAGATCCGGGGGCCAGCTGACACCGCTACCCAACGCGTTCCAATGGCCGGCCTGGCTCCGCGCGGCGATCCCCGTGGCGGGAACGGCGCCCGCCTGCGTGAATTTTCCAGCGACTACAAGTTGCGTGGAAAGTGGCTGCGATGGGTTCTCCTGCCAGAGAAACATGTTGACGACTCTGCCATTGACCCCGCCACCAACGTCCTGCCAAGAGGTTCCATTCCATACGGCGATATTGGCTGCATTAATCATCACGTTAGCGGCCGGGTTATAGACTGTTGAGAAGCCACCGCTCAGGTAGAGGCCGCTGCTAAAGGTTTCAAGGTTGTTGTCGAGGCCCGCAACCTCACCAATGGAAATCGAGTTGGCCGGGAGAATCTTGTAGACAAAGTTGGTCGGTGCGCACGGACCCGTGATTTTACCGGCTACGTACCACGCGTTTGCAAAAAACGAGATGTCGGTCAGCCGGGCGGCGATTCCCGTGCAAGACGGATACTGCTCAGTGAGATTCCCGAACTCCTGCCAGCCCGCGCCGTTCCAGGTGTGCACGGCCACCTTCAACTCAAAGTCGCCGGCGTTCAAAGGCGCCAGCCTCCGAGCGGCGACGGCCAGTTGATTATTCTGGAAGGTGATGGAATCCGGCTCGCCCATGGCGGTGCGGTCCCAGGGAAGGAGCGTCCAGTCGTACCCGTGGAACCGCCAGAGGTCCATTGTGCCTTGGGGGTTGCGTACGCGAGCGAAAATTTCGTCGTCCTGGGCAACAAACTGAAAGGGGACAAATCCGGAGGAGAAGTCGGGCGGCTTAGGTCCGGGAAGCCAGACTCCGCAATCTTGGGCGCTGACTGGCACAACAAAAAAGGCGTACAAGCAAGCCAAGCTGATGGGCAAGTATCGACGCATGGATTCCCCCTTCTATGCGCAAAGAGGCGTGGAATGCCTCGAATCGCGGGGGGCATTGTATCAAAGGGCGAATTTTATCGACAGGCGGATGTGCAGCTTTTCCGAAAGGATCGCGGGCGCGCAAAGGGGATATTTTCCCTTGACCGCACGACCCTTAGTTCGAACCACCGCCTCTAGTAACAGTAAAAGGGATCGCAATACGGGTCATAGAAAAATGGGTCTTCGTAGTAAAAACCGTCGTCGTAGTAATAGTCTTCGAAGTCGTCATCGCGGAAGAAGTACGCCCCGTATGGATCGCAGGTGGCTTCGGTGATAAGAGGAATTCCACCGCAGGCTGCGGCGACAAACAATGCTTTTAGCCGGCTAATCTTACTTTTCATGATTTATGCCCTCTTTACAAACTTCCACTCGAAAAACCCACTTAGGCCGTATGATTGTACGACACGCCAAAAGTCCGGAAGTTAGATCATCGTGCAATCCGATAAACCGGGCCTTCTTCATTATACGTACTCTGCTGCGGTTTCGCTGCGAGTCCCAGTGGGTGAAGTGCGAGCCTCTTGGCGATACGATGGGCGTATGGCTGAATTTGAGGAACTTTTACTGCGATTGCCGGATGGCTACCAAGCCTACGCACGTTTTTGGTCCGGCCCGGCCAAGCCAAAGGGTGCGATTTTATACCACCACGGAATTCAGTCTCACTGTGGTTGGTACGAAAAATCGGCACGGGAGTTAGTGAAGGCCGACTACGCGGTGCTTCAAGTGGATCGGCGAGGAAGCGGTCGGAACGAACGCGAGCGGGGTCATGCGGAGTCGGCCGAGCAACTAATCGGCGATTCGGCTGCCGGGCGCGAGGAACTGCTGCGCCGGTCGGGCTGCGAGCACTATCACGTCGTTGGCGTAAGTTGGGGCGGCAAGCTGGCGGCGGCGGCTTGCGTCAACGACCCGGCGGGCGTGGAAAGTCTAACCTTGGTGACGCCGGGGTTGTATCCGAAGATTGGGGTCTCGAAACCGGAGATGGCCCGAATCGGTTTCGCCATGTTGTATGAGCCTCGGGCTCTTTTTGACATTCCGCTCAACGATCCGGAGTTGTTCACCACGAACCCTCGCTGGCAGGAGTTTTTTCGCAGGGATGAACCCACACTGCGGCAATGCAGCGCGGGGTTTTATTTGGCTTCGCGGCGGATGGACAAGATCGTTGCCCGCTTGAAGGATTCTCCACCCGTGCCCCTTCATTTGTTTTTGGCAGGCGACGAGCGGATTGTGGACACGGATCGGACGGAGGCTTTTGTGAGAGGGCTGAACTGGCCGCAAACGAGAATTACAAAATATGCGACGGCAAGACACTCCCTGGAATTCGAAGGCGATCCGACAATTTACTTTCGTGACCTGCTTGACTTCCTCGACGAGGTCGAATCGCGCTCTCACAAACAACATGTGGCACAATGAAATCGCAGGCGGTTGATCGCGAGCCGGCAGCACCTGAGCAAGCCCGACTTCACAACCGCAGTCGATGGATTCACGCGGCGATTGCGGGAATTCTGCTGCTTTACTGCGGAATGTCATGCATCGGAATCACGTGGGGGTTGCCCAGCCGCAAGATCGACAAGTTCTTGTTCGGCGAGGGTGAGGTCTGGCCGGGCGAGAAGATTTATCGGCTGGCCAGTGCCGATGAAAAATTTTCCAGTTCGAAGATTTCCTCATTTGGTGCGGATGTCGATACCAGTCCTCTCAAGAACGGGTCGAGCGATCCAATTTTACTCACCGCGACCGAAGAAGAGGTGGCCAGGATTTATCTGCGGTATCGGCTCTACACCTATCAGCCCGACGAGATGATCACGATGATGGCGTTGGCCGGCATGAGGCCCAGTGAGCTTCAACTCGACCCCCGGCTGTACCAATACGGCGGGCTGTTCATTTACCCGGTCGGAGCCCTTATCAAGTTTTGTGGGATGCTGGGCTTGATCGATGTCCGTAGCGACCTTGTTTTTTACCTGGACAACCCGGACGAATTTGGAAAATTTTATATCGTTGCGCGAGCCTATTCTGCTGCATGGGGTTTGCTGGGCGTATTTGTCGTATTCGCACTGACGCAACGACTGGCGATTGAAGTTCAAAGTTCAATGTTCAAAGTTCAAAAAGGCGTTAAAGCAGAGACCCAGGTTCAGCAAGGAACGAATCAAGGCGGAAACATGGCCGGGATCATCGCGGCGCTGCTGTTTTCCTTGATGCCGGTGGTGGTTTGCATGGCGCACGAGGGGAAGCCGCATTTGCCGGGCGCGGTTTTGATGCTGCTGGCCGTATACTTGGCCGTTCGAGCGGTCGATGAGAACCCCGGCCTGATACCGGATCATGATATTTCAAATCTCAAATCTAAAATCTCAAACAATGTTTTCTTTTGGCTACTGGCAGCGACTTGTGGAGCGGCGGTGGGGATGGTGCTCACCTCGTGGGCCATCTGCGTGCTCATTCCGCTGACTGTTGCATTTCAATATCGAATATCGAATATCGAAGATCGAATGC
>JBKJYI010000581.1:0-4351 GCA_046715855.1 Phycisphaerae bacterium | reverse complement strand
CGTACTTAGCAACCGGAGTCAAGCAGAGAATCATGAAGTTTTTTTATTGACCAATCGGGCTATTATGGTAGGCTGGGTGCTGGCGTCAAGCGGGAATCTGGCAAGGGCGTGAACATGCCTTCATCGCTGGAAATCCCCCCGGTTGAAATCGGGTTATCGGCGCGCTACCATCCGTGTCGAGCATCAATGAAGGATGCCGACCTGCCAAGGTCTGCTAAGGGCAGGCCACCCAAGAGACCTATTCATAACCTCCTAATGGTCTCTTAAAAAGTAAGACATGGAGGGCTCCGACGCTGTCGGATAACCGTCGATGCCCTCCCCGCCGTCTTAAGCTGTCTATTTTTAACTAAAGTTGGGTTTTTTGGTTCGATCGGGATGAATCGTACCGTTCCAGCGTGGCAGGCTCGGCTACGCAGGGGACTTACATAAGGGGGCACCGTTTAATGGGACAAATAAGCCGATTCGCCACAGTGAAGGGGGACAGAATGCACTGTAAGACGAATTCTCTCGGATGTTTCGTTGCCATCGGAATCGCTTGCACTTTGTTTTTCGGACGAAATCAAGCCCTAGCACTGCCCGTGTCGGAAAACATTCAAAAGCTAGTGCACGCGGATGCAATTGGAAATGATCAAGCTGGTAATTCAATTGCTGTTTCGGGGAACATTGCGGTTATCGGGGTTCCTAACGCCTGGCGAAGCTCGTTGACCGCTATGGATCCCAGAGGAGCCGCTTATGTTTTCCGCTTTAACGGAACCAACTGGGTTCAAGAGCAGAAACTGACCGCTACCGACGCGGCGCTGGGAGACCGGTTTGGCAGCTCCGTCGCGGTGAGTGCCAATTCGGTTTTCGTGGGTTCTTCCATGGATGATGATCGTGGATTTGACTCCGGCTCGGTTTACGTTTTCCGTCACAATGGGTCGAGTTGGGTGCAATCTCAGAAGCTTGTCGCATCGGATGGTGCCGCGGGGGATAATTTCGGCTCGGCCGTGTCGTTGGACGGAGATTCAGCATTTGTGGGAGCTATGGGAGATAGCGATGTCGCACCGTATGCCGGCTCCGCCTATGTCTTTCGTTTTAATGGGCAAAGCTGGGTTCAATCGCAGAAGCTACTTCCACAAAATGTCAGCAACGCAGCAGGATTTGGCAAGTCTATAAGCGTTTCATCCGGCTATGCGGTCATCGGCTGCTACCAGGATGACACAAGAGGTAGCGACGCAGGTGCAGCATTTGTTTATGGTTTTAATGGCTCCAGCTGGGTTCAGAATGCGAAATTGACTGCCTTAGATGGCGGGGCTTATCAACTCTTCGGTTATGCGGTGTCTCTATCTGGCAGCCGGATGATCATCGGGGCGCCAAAGGACGACGATCGCGGTCTGATGTCTGGCTCGGCCTACATTTTCCGTTACAACGGCACCAGTTGGACGCAAGAGTCCAAGCTGGTTGATATGAGTCCTCAGGCTCCTTCAGGACAACCCGGAAACCAGTTCGGTTATTCGGTTGGGATCTCGGGGAGTACGGCCGTCATCGGATCGCCGTGGTGGGACGATCAAAGCATTTCCTACCCTTTGCAAGACCAGGGCGCGGCTTACGTTTTTAGTTACGACGCGGGCTCTATGCTTTGGACTGTGCAAACACGTTTAGTGGCAAATGATGGGTACTATTTTGATAATATGGGAACCTCCGTAGCCGTCGATGGCGATATGATCGGGGCTGGGGCTGGAAAAGACGATTCCATCGCAATGGACTCGGGGTCGGCGTACATTTTTGATGTACCCAACACGATTCTCCCTCCGCCGGAATGCGTTTCAAACGCCGATTGTGCTGATGACGGCAATTCATGCACGAGCGAAGTTTGCAGCGCCGGCACGTGCACGCATCCGGCCAAGGCCAACGGCACCGCCTGCGGCAATTCTGGTGTCACCGACTGCAGCCTAGCCGACACCTGCGTGAGCGGCGCCTGCTCGCCCAATCACAAGACCAGCGGCACGGCCTGCACGACCGACAACAACGCGTGCACCAGTGACGTCTGCAACTCCAGCGGAAACTGCCTGCACAACCCGCTGGCCAGCGGCTCGAGCTGCGGCGACGGCCTCTATTGCAACGGCGCGGACACCTGCAACGCCACCGGCACTTGCCTCCACGCGGGCAACCCATGCCCCGGCGCCGACGGCGACGGCGACTGCTCCGAAACCTGCAATGAGGCCGTGGACGCCTGCACGGCCAACGATCCCAACGGCGCCCTCTGCAACGACGGCAACTCGCTGACCTCCAACGATAAGTGCACCTCCGGCGTCTGCGCCGGCACTACGGCCGCCGGCTGCGTCACCAGCGCCGACTGCAACGATAACAACCCCTGCACGACCGACTCCTGCGTGAGCGGCACGTGCCAGCGCTCCAACAACACTCTTGCATGCGATGACGGCCTGTATTGCAACGGAACCGACCTATGCAGCAACGGCGCCTGCGGCCTCCACACCGGCAATCCATGCCCCGGCGCCGACGGCGACGCCGACTGCTCCGAAACCTGCAACGAGACCGCCAACGCCTGCACGAGCAACGATCCCGACAATTCCGCCTGCAGCGACGGCAATTCGGCCACCGTCGGCGATCGCTGCTATGCGGGAACCTGCCTCAGCGGCACAACCGCTCCGCAGTGCACTACCAACGCCGATTGCAACGATAACAACGTCTGCACCACCGATTCCTGCGTGAGCGGCACATGCCAGCGGGTCAACAACACCCTGGCCTGCACGGACGACGGCAACTCGTGCACGAGCGACGTGTGCAGCGCCGGCGCCTGCACTCACCCGGCCAAGGCCAACGGCACCGCCTGCGCCGACGACGGCAACACCTGCACCAGCGACGTGTGCAGCGCCGGCGCCTGCACCCACCCGGCCAAGGCCAACGGAACGGCGTGCAATGACGGACAATACTGCAACGGCGCCGATACCTGCAGCGCCGGAGCGTGCAGCAACCATGCGGGCAACCCGTGCCCTGGCGCCGACAGCGATGCAGACTGCTCCGAAACCTGCAACGAAGCCTCGGACAGTTGCACGACCAATGATCCCAATGGCTCGGTCTGCAACGACGGCAGCGCGACCACCTACGGGGACCAATGCACTTCGGGTGCTTGCGTAGGAACGGCCTGCCGACGGAAGAACCAGACTTGCACTTCGAATTCGCAGTGCTGCTCGCAAGGCTGCGGGTCAAACGGAAGATGTAATTAAAGAAACCGGTTGCGAGATCACGGGGCTTCCTGAAGGATCAGTCTTTCAGGAAGCCCTTTTCTTGATTGGCCTCAGCCCATGGCCTGCCCCCTACCCCGGATCGCGAAAGGTAGATCCCACGCCGCGTATCGTCTGAACCCAGGCGGCGCTTCCTCGCCCAGCTTCTTTTCGTAGCCTGGCGATGTGCACATCAATCGTGCGGTCAGTGACCGCCACGGTGGGTCCCAGCACGCTGTCAATCAACTCGGTCGGATCGAGCACGCGGCCCTCGCCCTGCATCAGCGTCTTCAAAATCCGAAACTCCGTGGCCGTGACGGCCACCGGCTCGCCGCCCACGGTGACCTCGAACCGTTCGCTGTTGAGCACGATCGGACCCGCTTGCAAAACTTCTTCGCGCTAAGATCAGATTCAATTGCAGTAAATAAAGTGCAATATGGCGCGTGAAACACCAAGTCCACCCTGATGGATTCCCATTCTATCGCTCCTACCATGACTCCCGGTTTGGAGAGTTTGGGATGGTTTGGTACATTGGGAGCCTTCTGCGGTGTGAGGAGGAACCCATGAGATCGATCGTTTTTGTGACGGCGCTGGCGGTATTGATTGCCGCTTTCGGTGCGAACATCTCCGAGGCCGGTTTGGCGGGAACGTCGTTTACCTATCAGGGTCAGCTCAAAGAAGACGGCATTCCTGCCAACGGCTTTTTTGATATGAGATTTACGCTATTCGATGGAGCGGCAGTCGTGGCCGGGCCAATCTGCCGCGATGAAGTTGAGGTCGTCAACGGACTGTTCCAAGTCGAGTTGGATTTCGGCGGCGCGTTTGACGGCCAGCCGCGAGAACTGCAAATCGCGGTGCGGCCCGGCGGCGCGGCTACCTGCGCTGCGTTGCAATTTCCGGACTATGTGAATCTGACCCCCCGCCAGCGGATCACACCCACCCCCTACGCGGTGCATGCCCTCAGCGCGGCTCCGGGCAACTCGCTGGATGCTGCGGATGGGTCGCCAGCCAGCGCGGTTTTCGTGGACGACTTCGGGCGGGTTGGAATTGGCACTCTGGCTCCCCTGCTCTCACTCGATGTCTTCGGGACGCTATCTTCCTTGCGATTAACTGGCGCTGCACCGGCG
>JBKJYI010000580.1:0-2830 GCA_046715855.1 Phycisphaerae bacterium | reverse complement strand
CTCCCATTGCCTCGGTGAGGTCGATCGCGGCACGCAGGCTTTCTTCGGAAGCAGGAAGATTCATGCCCAGCGCCCGCATGACGCCTAGGTTTACCCGAGCGTAGGGATCGCGAGGGGCAAGCCGAATCGCTTGTTCGTAGGCTTCGGCGGCCTGATCGTAACGACCTTGAATTTTTAGAACTACACCCTTGGTATTCCACGCTCGCGTCCGCGTTGGATCGATCGTCGTAGCTCTCTCCAAGAGCCCAGACGCTTCATCGAGCAGTCTCGCCTCCTTCGTAGGCAATGCGTTGTAGAGATCCTTCTTGGCAATTGCCAGGTTTGCAAGAGCGGGCACGCAATCGGAATTTAGTGATAACGCCTGTTCATAAGCCAATGCAGCTTGGGACCAATTCTCTCCCTTCAGTGCTCGGTCGCCTTCTGCGACATGAGCCTCGACTTCGGCGTGCAAACGACGTCGGCTCTCGAAAGACCATAGAACGATGCTGCCGACGAGCAATAGGAGGGTTCCTGTGACACTGATGGCGGCTCGGTTCCTCCTGACAAACTTGGCTGTTCGCTGAAGCGGTCCCGGCGGTTTGGCAATGATCGGCAGGTCCTGAGAATATCGCCGCAGGTCCTCGGCAAGTGCTCTGGCCGAGCCGTACCGTGCGGCGGGCGATTTTTCGAGACATTTGAGACAGATAGTTTCAAGCTCGCGCGGGATGGACGATAGAAGCTTTCGTGGTGGCGTTGGCTCCTGGGTGATAATCGCAGCGAGGACCTGCTTGTCGTCGGAACCCGGGAATGCCGGTTGGAGGGTGAGAAGTTCATACATGGTCGCGCCGAGCGAGAAGACGTCGGTGCGATGATCGATGGGAATTCGCTTGGCCATGGCCTGTTCGGGGCTCATGTATCGTACCGTGCCGAGAAGCGCGCCGGTCAGGGTTTCCGATTCCTCCTCGCTGCTCCTAGCCAGCCCGAAATCCGCGACCATGATCCGACTGTCCGTAGAAAGGATCAGATTCGCCGGTTTAATGTCCCGATGGATGATCCCCTCGCCATGCGCGTAGTGCAGAGCATCGGCAGCGTCGGCTATCCAGCGAGCAACTTGCTGGAAATAGACTCGGCTATGAGCGAGTGATGCGGAACCGAGGCTCTCCGATCGCGCTCTAGGCAAAACGCGGTTCTCATCGGTGGCCGCAACAGAGATCGTGCCCGACATGCACTCATGAATTACGTCAATCAGGCGCGCCGGCGACGCACTGGCGATGTTGCGTTCGCGAAACAAAGTGACGAGGTTGCTGAACGGTTGCCCCTCGATCAACTCCATGGCGTAGTAGTATGCGTCGCGTGACTCGCCGAAGTCATAGATCGGCACAATGTGCGTGTGGTGTAGGCGAGCCGCTGATGTGGCCTCACGTCGGAAGCGCGAGACCGCCGACGGACTGGCACTTCCAACCATGGCTGGAAGGACTTTCAGCGCCACATCACGATTCAGCTTGACTTGGATCGCGCGATAAACAATTCCCATTCCCCCCTGGCCAAGCACGCCCGTGATCCTGTAGCCTTCGATCTTTGGAAAATGCCTCCCTGGCGTTTCCGAAACGTCCGACGCTTGGGTGGTAGTCGCATCAGTCGACTGCGTTCCACCGAACAAGAGAGGCCGCGCGCGGTTGAGGAATTGTTGATCTTCCTGGAACTCGCGAAACGCCTGCGCACACGCAGCACATTCCGTTAGGTGGTGTTCAAGACCAGAAGCTTCAGCGGCCCCCAGATCACCATTGCCGAATCGTTCGAATTCCGCCCGTGTCAGACATGCCGACATGAATGACTCACGCCTCACTTCTCTCGTGCAGTGGCTACGGCAAATGCCCGACCAGCTCCTCCAGCTCTCGTCGAAGGCGTGATGTCACCCGCGATTTTGCGAGATAGACCTGATTCGGCGTCATATCAAGTGTGCTGCACACCTTTTCCACCGACCACTCTTTCAAGGCATAGAGCTTGAACGCTGCAATCGTATTGCTCGAGAACTCCAAGTCTAACCTGTCGATGGCGTACCTTAGATGCTCTTGGAGCCAGTGGAAGTCCCACTGCTCATCATTGGCGGACTTGGATTTTTGAAGATTGTCCAGGACGGTAGTGCCGGCGCGAAGCATGCGGTGGCCGCGAGCGGCGTTGGCAATGGCATGCGTGACCATCACGAAAAGATAGTTTTTAAACGAACCGCGGCTGCGAGTGTATTGAAAGGTGCGCATGGTCCGAGAAAGCTTTTCCATGCAGGACTGGGCGACCTCTTCCGCTTCGTTTGTGTTCAGGCCGCGCCTCCGCGCGTAACTGCCAAGTAAGGGTTGGTAAAGGGCTACAAACTCGCGCCATGCATCTCCATCACCCGATGTTCTCAGACGTTGAAGTAGAGATGGACGCGTTGTCTGCATGATTCACGTTTCTGCGGCATTTTATTGTGCTGCAAGGGCCGATACCAATGGATAAGCTATACCACGGCGTCATGCGAAAACATAATCTAGGCAGGTCGCCTGCATAAAGTGGTACTTGGCGCATTCCTTGCGCGTTTTGGTTAGAATCCACACGACAGAAATAGTCCGTCATTGTGTACTTGAATAAGGATGCCCCGTTACCGGCCAAGGGCCAACCCCAACATTGTTTCGGGCGAACCTATTCTTTCACATCGCCTGTGTCGCCGGAGTTGAAAAAGGGAGAAAGGGATTCATGCAAACTGCCAATACCTCCCTGGTGATCGTCCGCCAACCTCTGTTAAGTTGGGTCGTCATTGCTGTCGCGTTTTTGCAAACGCAGTCCGCACTGGCAGGGACTACTCGCTATGTAGACT
>JBKJYI010000579.1:0-19485 GCA_046715855.1 Phycisphaerae bacterium | reverse complement strand
TTTCCTGCCCGCTCTATTTCCACTTCGCAGTTGCAAAGTACCCAAGACTTGGGCTTGAAGCTGGAAACGCTCCTCGCCACGTGGAACGGCGTGTTTGGTAAGTGAGCCGCTGCCAGCAAAAACAGTTCCATGAGTAATCGAGAGTGTCGGGAGGGCGAACGCGTTCTCGCGCCGTTTCCGAACAAGGTTCGCTTTTGACTACAATAATACCCGTCAGAACGAAATTCAATTCCCGAAGCCGGAGCAAGATCCCCACCCATCTAACTAACCGTACGGAGTGATGCCGCATGTCTGACTGCTAGGTTCGCCTCGAAACCACTCTCGGTGCGTACTCGCGGTGGGTTTGACAAATGTACGAAAGACGATAATGTTCCGCCCCAAAGACAAGAAGAGGGCCGCGCGGTACGGTGGTCGTGCTGGCGGCTCTTTTCTTTCTGCGAACTGCACGAGCTTATAGGTGACTCTGAATCAAGCCCTCTGAGCCGACTCCGCACCCATTATTCCGGCCTCGGCCTCGCTCTCGCGCCTGCTTGAATGACTGCTTTAACCAAGCCCTTGGCAGGTCTGTCAAGCGTTAACCCGCCAAGTTACCGGCGCGAACGGAAACACGTCCGATTGGTTTGGGACACTTCTTCAAAGCATCTAGTTGCGAGCAACAGAGGGTTGAAAATAGCGCTGATTGTCTTCGTTTTTGCCTTCAAAAACTTGCCGTGTCTCAACTGTTGGCTTGTCCGACACACTCGGTCCGGGAATGAGGGGGACGAAAAGTGCAAAATAGCTGGTCATTAAGACCGGCCCAATGAGCTTTAGGGCTCTGCCGATCTTGGGAGTCGTAGAGGGGATCTTGAAAGTCCCAAATTCTTTACCCCCAAAATAGGGTACGAGCAAGAGAGTCACAATGATAGCAAAAAGTGCAACCGCGACACTTTCTGGTAGCTTGTACTTAGTCCACATGCTAACGGCCGGAATGCTGGCCTTTTGTTCAAACAATGCACGTTGTCGCTCACGATCTCTTAATTGGGCAGCCCAAGCCCTTGCCTCGGGATAATATAAAGACGTAGCAGGTAAGACATCCAAGTAGCGAATCGCCTCAGCAAGGGTACCTTCTTCAGCATTAAGCACAGCCAAATTCCAGCTTGCTACGTCAAAATTGAGGCCAATGGGAGGGATTTTTTCGTAGTAACCCGTCGCCAGTAGTTTGTTCCCTGTCGACGCGTGATAATTCCCCAAACCGAGTCCTATTTGCGCAAGCTCAGATGCCTTTACTTCCGCGTCCATGGGATCTCTGCCGAGGCTCGATGCGTCGCGCAGGGCCCAACGCCCCGCGAGCCAGCAGATAATTCTGCGTCTCTTCTTGATCATGTTGAAGTTGATCAGCCAAGCGACTTTCGCGCCCCACCTTATGGCTGTTGGTGACCCTCAATGTCCAAGCTCTCAATCGGCTCGGGGTAGACTTGGTCAGCCGGTCCGTGAAAGTCTTCGTCAAACCCGAGGTTATGTCTCTCGAACTTGAAGGCCGAAGTGGCGAATTGCGATCCTTTCTTTCCATAGACCCTGTCGTACACTAGGTGGATCGTCGCGAAATAGTCTTTCTCTAAGCAACTTTGCAGGTCTGCGTACATTGGTGCTTCGACGAATACCGATGTCGGCAAATCCGGAGGCAGAAAAGCCCCGTCGCCCCGGAGGTCAGAGTAGACCTTTACTTCGATTTTCTTCACGGGGACTCCCGATAGCTGTTTCAGCTCCAGAAAGCCCTTCGAATCAATGGGCACTGCTTTGGACGATCGATTCACGGCTTCGAGCGAAAAACTCAGAGCGTATCGAAATGTGAACGCTTCGCTCATCGTCGTCGTCCGTGCATCAGCAACGCTCAGTTCCACTAACGCCTCCTCCTCAGTGGCGAACATCTGACGCCTTACGACTTGTGCTGAGATTGGTTTCGTGTCCGTGAGAGTGATTATACGTGCCTCGGCCACGAGTTGGAACGCGTCCGAGGCTAGCGCTAGCTCGGCTTGCGATTCCCGCATGTCAGACGTCAGCCCACCGAACAGCGCGGATCCATACTTATCGACCGGCTCGATATAACGACGATTCATAGCACGAATTATTGCGTCTGCCTCGATAGGTGAGGGCACCGATGGATCCTCGAGATAGAACGTCACACGTACGCTAAACACGCCTGGCGTCCGTAAGAAGCGCTCATAAAGTCCACCTCCACCGGCAACGACCACGAAACCCACAATCGCTCCGCCCAAACGCAACGTGGTGCCGTAACGCTCTCCGTGGAGTTCCCCGCTACTTTCAAGGAGACCGTAACAAAGAATCGCTGCCAGAAGGCCCGCAACGCAGTAAAGAGTGTAGACGATCGGACCCTCAAGACCGAACCGAAGCAACCCCGAGGCAATTGCTACTGCAAGTCCGACAACTGCCGCGAGTAATACCATGAAGACCCATACGTGGCTTCTATCAGGTCCACGAGCAGGAGTCCCGATGCGCGCACCTTTGTTGGTTGCCGGCTGTTCTTCCGACTCGGACGCCATTTGAGTCCTCTTTAGCTCTTCGATCGGATCTATACCCACGGTAAATCCATTAAACCACGGAAACTCTCCGTCTAATTCATCGCATCGATTTTTGTTGCCCACGAGTCAGGTTCTCTCCGCGCTGACGGAGCTTTAGCCTACGTTCGTATATGCACAATGCAAGTTTTGTCGCCAAGCTGATTTTATGCCAGGCAAAGCGTGCTTTAGCTGGGCGGGGCGCTTGTGCCAGCAACCACCGGCCACCTAATCAAAGCAACCGATTACATGTGACTCGAATAGCTTCCTCCGCAATCGTCGCGAAAAAGCGGTCGGGAGAAACCAAAGAGAAGTTCTTTTGCAAGTGGTTGCAGAGAGAATCCGCCCAAAGGCTTGAACCTTCGGGGATCCGCCTTCGGAACGGACTCTCTCCAGCCGAGGAGTTCTCAGAGTTAACGCACGAACTCGCGCATGAATTGTTGCACAAGAGCGATCGTCGTAAGGAAACGTCCAAGACTGTCCGCGAGACCGAGACTGAAGCTGTCGCATTCGTCGTTTGCCAGGCCATTGGTCTCAAAACCGGCACCGCGGCAGCCGACTATATCCGGCTCTACAACGGCGACGCGGACACGCTCGGCGAATCGCTTGACTTCATCCAGAAACCTGCCCCCGAAATCATCGCCGCCATTACGAGCGAGCAGTACGGTGGTGACGAGCAATAGCTCGTCAGCTATGAAGCCGGTCGAATACGACCGGCTTCTTACTGTACACCTCGTCCCGCCGTCCTCGCCCCGGTCATAGCTTTCACCGGCGACCGCCGTTTTCGGCTTGCGTGTGCCACCGGCTTGACCTTAGGCCAAACGGCTAATTCCGCACGGACAGATCGATCCGCCCCACATGGAATGCCTCGTCGATCGACCTGCGTTATGTTGCATCCAGCGTATACTGGAACCTACAATGCCCTCAAATGTTCCGGTGGTGGAAGAAACTTCGAGGTACGCCGATGACCGATACAAGTGAAACATCGTCATTGCCGTCCAACCCCTCAAAACGAATTGTCCTGGTCGTCGGCGATTGGTTCGTGGATGAGCACTGGGTGTGCGGCGTGCATCGTTCAGCAACTGGCAGCAGGACTGGCCAGGCGCACTTCCGTGCCCTTCATTGAGTTTTTCACGGTCACCATCCGAAACGCGAACACCCGAGCGGCCTACTTGCGGGCCGTCCGGAAGCTTGCAGATTGGTGCGACAACCGAGGCTTTCGGCTCGATCGACTCGAACCCATCGCAGTCGCGGCATACGTTGAGGAACTCGGCAAAGAACGGCCAGAACCAACCGTCAAGCAGGCTTTGGCCGCAATCCGAATGCTTTTTGATTGGATGGTCACCGGCCACATTATCGATACAAATCCCGCCCACGTCATCGACACGAGCTCCATCGTCGGGCTTCGCGACCGGGCCATTCTCGCTGCCATGTGCTACACTTTCGCGCGCGTTGGCGCCGTCACAGCCCTTAAGGTCGAAGATTTCTTTCACCAGGGAAAACGTTGGTGGCTTCGGCTGCATGAAAAAAACGGAAAAGTGATCGAAATGCCCTGCCATCACAACTTGGAAGCCTACATAGATGCGTACGTTGACGCCGCTGGAGTCCGTGACGACCGGAAGGGTCCACTCTTTCGTCGCGTCGATGAGCGATCGCACCGGGACCTCACGGACAAGCCGATGACTCGTCTCCACGTGTGGAAACTCGTAAAGCGGCGCGCCAAGGCTGCGGGACTTCCGCCGGAAGTTTGCTGCCACACGTTTCGGGCAACGGGCATTACCACCTACCTCAAGAACGGAGGTACGCTCGAAAAGGCTAAATACATGGCTGGACACGAATCGGCTCGGACAACCGGCCTCTACGATCGGCGCGAGGAAGAGGTCTCTCTCGACGAAGTGGAACGGATTGTGATTTGATTGCCGAACGGAACGGTTTTCCTTTAAGGAAAAAACATCGCGCGTTCAAAAGAAGCGAAATCTGCAAGATCGATGTCGGAGTCGGCGTTGAAGTCGAAAGCTTCGCACCCGGGCCGAACTGCGCTTGGACGCGGGTTGGTCATGCAGTCGTCCCAGGTTGCTTGATCGAGCAAGTCAACGCCCTGGTCACAGTTGAAATCTCCGATGCCGAACTCGTATGCCCCGATATCCACCGCCCCGCAAAGCACCCGCGCGTGCCCATCAAGGTCAGTCTCGTCAGCACCAGCCACAAACTTCGGGTCTCCCGAATTGATTCCGGGAGAACCGGGGCCCAACCGAAAATCGTCGTCTTCGTTGCCGGGAATATTGTCCGGCCCGTCTGGATCGATAAACTGCGGGCTGACGCCGCTGTTTCCCTCTCCACCCATCGCACCGCTCCATCCTTGGATGATAGAACGGTTGACGGTGAACGACGCGCCGGGATGATACGCTTTCAGAAGATCATCAGGACCGATGTTATAATCATCGCCCACCCAGAAGATGCAATTTGTCAGCGTGATGGGAGAGGGGCGAAGACTACCCAAGGTCGTGATCACCGAGGGATGATCCGCACCGAGATTGTTTGCGAATGTAGTGTTCCGAAACTCGATTGGGCTACCGTCTGCGTAAACGACACTATTAAACTGCTGGTTCCTCCCCCCGTCCAAAAGACAGTTCTCCACCAAGCCACCCGAAAGACTCAAGCTCAGCGCCGCTTGAAAGTAATCTCCCGAAAACCTCGAATTTCGGGCTATCAACGAACCACCATTGACATACACTCCGCCCCCGCCACTATTAGAAACGATGGAATTGGTTAATGACACGGTATGAGAAGCATAAATTCCGTGACTTTTATTATCACGAAAACTGCAATCGTCAATTCGAACGTGTCCATCGTAAATGAACAGATTAGCATGCAAACCGTCCCGGTTATTCAAAAAAGAACTGCGCAAAAACTTGCAGTCTCCCGTGACTATGGCGCCTACCACGTTTCCTTGAAACAGGCAGTCCGCAAAGCTCGCGTCTCCCGTGCCATTGACGCCAGAAGAATTTCCTAAGAACTCAGATTGCGAGCACCTGATGGCACTATCTACGATGAGAATAGCAGGCGATGCGTTGTCGCGAAAAACAGTATTGGAAACTGCGATCGGAGACCGCTCGACAATAAGTCCAGCACTATATTGCCCGGATTCGACATCCCGATAAGATGAAAAGTAAGCGCGCTCGATGAACAAACCGTCCACGACGGTGGAACTATCACAGTCACAAGCTTTGATCACGGCAACGGAATTGTCGCAGCCATTCCAATCACCAAGATGACAACAAATAATCTTCGCCGCGTCGGCGCAGCGGTCATCCCAGCGTGGATCGGGGTCGCCGACGATTTCGTCGCAACAGTGCTGATAAGTGGTATCCGGAGGACAAATCAACTTAAGGCATTCCGCGTCGTCGCAACCCAACCCTTCATGCTCGTAACAGCAATTACTAACCTGGTCGCAATTGCGCGGGCCGTCGTCACCATTTAAGTCGCCGCTCAAAACCGTTTCATTGGCGACCCAGTCACGCTGCTCGAGCGCAGTCTCCCACCCCGCGAAGCCGCCGTAAAGCTTAACCCCGCAGGCCAATTCGAAAGCCATGAAAAGGTCTCCAGTACCTCGATCGGGCCGATAAATTCCGGCAGCCACCCAAATCTCATCCCCCGGATTGGCAACAGCTAGCGCATCTTGCAGGTCAACAAAAGCGTCAGCCCAAGAGGTACCCTGGTTAAGTCCTTGGGCATCAGCCCTCACGAGCCAGGTTGCCCCGGTCGCTGGAACCGTAAGTTCAAGAATGATTCCCGCAGCAAAAAAAAATCGCATGCCGTCCTCCTGCATGATGATAGCACTGAAAGCCGGCCGAGGATGAAACGTGCTTCACGCGACTTTCATTCTATGAGCGAATAACTACCTCCTACGTGGCCCGGCGCGGGGTCGCGGCTCCCCTCAACACCTCGATTTTAGGAGATCAAATCATGTTTCGGCCATCACTCCTCCATGTATCGCTTTTTGTTTTAGGACTCTTCGCTGCACCAACCTATGCCGTGGTTACGACCGTCTACGTGGACGATAAGATCGTCGATCCCACGGGCACCGCCATCCCCTGCGGAAGCGATACTTATTGCACTGGTCTTTCAACCACTTGCTGGTCCGGAAGCACTTTTTCCTCGAACCAGTCTTGTCCCAAGAAGACCATTCAGGCGGGAATCAACGCCACGCTTGCCAACGGCGACGTGGTTATCGTTCAGGACGGCACCTACAAAGGATCCACCAGCGAAACAGTCCGAAATCGGAACCTGCGATTTACGCGTTTTTCCGGGGCGGGTCTCCCGCCAAGGTTGATCACAGTCCGCAGCGCCAACGGTGCGGCCCGGTGCATTATCGATTGCGATGACGATGGCGATGGTGTGGGCGAAGGTTACGCATTTGACTTCAATCATGCGAATGTGGGGGCCATCACTCGTGAGGCGGTCGTCGGAACGCCCGGGGAAAGTGTTGGTGTCGCGAGCGGAAAGGGATTTACGATACGTAATGCTAAAACATCTGCGTCGGGCGCCATACTCATCAGCCAAACCAGTCCAACCATTCGTGACTGCATCTTTGAGAAGAATGATGGAGGCGTAGCAGGGGGGGCAATTTATATCGTCAAGACGACCAACCCGCTCATCGAAGGATGCATCTTCGATCAGAATAAAGCATATGAAGGTGGCGCCATCTACAGCAAATGGAACTTCAGTCGTGACGAGGATGTTCAGGCGTCAATTCTCAATTGTGCATTTACGAACAACACGGCGACGAACAAAGGAGGCGGAATTTACGCCAAAGGAGTAGATGGACTCGTATTCAGCGGATGCACTTTTGATAGCAATACAGCCAGCAGTGGCGGCGGTGGCCTTTATATCACCGATTATCCCGGCAAAGTCCGATTGGCCAATTGTCAAATAAGTAGAAATAATGCTTCTCTCACCTCACCTCCTGTGGGCGGTGGTATATATTTCGATGGAACCACGGATGTTAATAATGTATCATTACCAGAGGTAATGAACTGCTCCATCGTCGGCAACAAGGCGAGTTCTGGAGGCGGACTATACGTTCAAAACAGAACACAGATGGCTATTGCTAACTCGGTATTTTATAACAACACGGCAACCGATACTACCAATGGAGGACACGCCGTATACTTCAATGGAGCGAGCTTATCTCCCAAGGCCAATATCGCCAACACGATTATATGGCAGAACACTGCGCCGACCGTGACCATGGTGCGTGCCTCCGGGTTGGCGCTTCGTATCGAGGAAAGCGACATACGCGGGACGCTCACCGGCGTCGAAGATTCCGACAACATTTTCACCGATCCTGTTTTTGTCGATGCTGACGGGCTGGATAATATCGTCGGCACTACCGACGACAATCTTCGCTTGCAAACCACCTCGCCGTGCAAAGAGAACGGCGACTCGGCTCTCCGTCGAGCGGACTATGCCGATCTGGACCGAGACACGAATATCACCGAGCTGACTCCTTTGGACAAAGATTTCGCCACCAGAGTGCAAAGCACGCAAATCGATATGGGGGCATACGAGTTCAACACGGCTGGGGTAACGTGCCCTACCGCGACCATCTCGATCGCCGCCCCGGTGACCGGAACTCGCGATGCTCGCCGTCCGCATCCGCAAACGGATTGTTCGATAACGTCTCGAGAAGGGCTCGGCGATCGAACCAGTCCTCCGGCGTCCGACAAAATTTTGATTACTTTATCCAACGGCGGCATCCCAGTCGGCGGAGCGATTTCGACGAGCTGTTGGTCACGCTGCGAAACGGGCACCGAAGAGGTGGATACCGCGCAGGGTTGCGCGGCTCCACTTTCCAATAGTATCCACGCAATCGTGGAAACCGGAGTGCCTGGTGTATACGAGGTTCAACTCAACCGGCCGATCTCCGGCGCGCATTGGACGCGGATTACTTATACGCACTCCGGAGGAAACAGTTGCGTAGCGTACGCCTCGTTGCCCGGCGATATTGATGCCAATGGAACCACGGCCCCGGCCGATATTCTCAAACTCATCGATTGTTGTCTCAATCAAATTTGTACGCCCGCCCATGGCAGTTATACCTGCGACATCAATCGCGACGGCGTCTGGGATTCGGCAGATAATACCGAGTTGCAAGCGCTCTTAAACGGAACTGACAAATACCTCACATGGTACTTCAAAACGCTTGCTACAAACACTTCTTGCCCCTGCGGCGCGTTCGCCATGGCCGCCGAGGGCGATGCGGGAAAAATCGATAACTACGACTTCGGCGATTGGTTCGTAAACTATCTGGTAAACGCCGACCCTGCCGACGTGTATCACGAGCAGGAGTTCCTGACCATCACCGGCGACCTGACCACCTGGGTTATCGGGCACTTCACGGCCGATGAGCAGGCTTATCTCGTCGAACAACTGAGCGATCCTTCGCTGAAATTCGCCAGTGACGCGGGAAGTCAAGCCGCCCTCGATGTGATCGCGGTGCTCACCGGCAAGTAGAAAAACTTCTAGAAATCATCCTGCGGCGCGCGCGAGTCGCTCTCGAAATCGCGCGCGTCGCAACTCAATGAGAGTCTCCCGTATCCTCGCTGCTCCCGACGTATCCGAAGAACGGCGGAACGCTTGAAAAGGCCCAAAATATGGCCGGCCACGAGTCGGCGCGTATGATTGGCCTGCATAGATCACGATTCTTTCCACTTCATCCAGCGGCCGGCAACCATGCGTCCGCGCACGACGCGGCTTTGCGTCCGACGAAAGAAGCTTTGTGAACCGGATCAATAGATTCCGACGTTCTCACTTTTCAGAGGCATCCTGACCAAACAACACTTCGCTCCGTCCCCGTGATTGCGCAGCTTCGAACGCCTCCAGTAACGCACGCGAGGATTCGGTCGGGTGTACCAAGTGGCCAATTCGCAGGAACCTGAGCCGTAGATTCGGATGCGAATACCCCTCATCCCAAAACACGCTCCGATTCCCTGTCGCGGTTGCCCCAAAGTGGTCGATCAAACGGTCCCTAGCCTCATTCCATCCGATGCTTGCGATGGTAAGCTGAAGCCTGTTTCCGGCACGGAATCGCAAGGTCTCGCTATCCGGCCGTGCAGCCTCTCGAATACACTTCGCCGCAAACCCGTCCGCTAGTTCTTCGCGCTTCTTTGCGATGGTCGTTGTCAAATTGAATCTTTCCGCACCGTCTTCGTCGCCGTCAATCCCCTGTTCATAGTCACGATGGTGGATGTGTCCTGCCTCGTGCAGAAGAAGAACCGCCCAAAGATCGCAGTCTTCTGTCGAGAGCCCGCTGTCACCTCCGCTCCAAAGGACTTCACGGACCCGCGGTACACTACCCGCATTCACGAAGACACATCGTGTGCCAAACGGGTCAAGTGTCGATCCCTTCCCCTCTTTAACCAAACGAATGATCGTGCCTGCCTGGCTTGCTTGGCCCAGTAGGTCTCGGTTAGGTAGCAACGCTTGGAATCAGACCCGGGGACCGGCTGCTCCGGTTCGCACCATGCCGCTTGCGAAAATGTCCTCGGCGATGTCCACACCCAGCCGCACTCCTCCGATGTTCCGCGTCAGGTCTGGTTCGTTGCCAGCCACTGCGAACGCGTCGAACACCCAATGGACGCCTAAATATACCCGGCTCCGACCGTTTTCGATGATCATCTGCCATAGACCGTCGGGAAAGTTGCGAACATGCCTCGGTCGGACTGTTCCCTCATTGTCCCGGTTCACCCCGTTGAGCTCCTCAGACACGAAGTCCAAGTCTTTGAACAACTTGTCAGGGTTCCGGTCGCCGGTGGGGCGCTTGTAGAAGAGCCGTGCGATGTGGAACGCAGCTGCCCCGAATGTAGCATGCCCGGAGGGATAGGCCGGAAAAGGCGGGGTGAAATTCTTCATCCGCCCGGAAAGGGAATGATTGCATGGGTACGCCGGGGCCGTCTGCGCCGCGAACTGTGGGTTCATGGAGTTCGTGGCTGGCGCGCCCAGCGGAAGCCAGCCGGTATCGGTGTCGTTCGAGATGTTGTTGTCGGGCACCGTCGCGCCCGGCCCCATCGACTTATCGTGCTCGCGGATGCCGACCACTGGTCGCCAGAAATCGTGCCGGTACTTGTCGTCCCAGGACAAGATCCCCGCATCCGCCATCGCCACGTTCACGAGGGCGAATAGCCGAGCGTTTTGGGCTTCCGTGTTCGGCGCTGGGTTTGGCACGGCCGCAGTGCCTGGGCTGCGTTTCATCGCCAGGCGACGGATGATCTGGTTGTACAGCCGCGGCGGAGTGCCCAGCCCGACCGCACCATCGTAACCCCAATACAGGCCGATGACCGTCTGGTCGATTGTTCGTCCCGCGGTGCCACCGGGCAACGTCCCCATCAACTCGGGCTTGATCCCCTGCCTGCGAACTTCGCGCAGCGCCTTCTCGTACTCAACCTTTGTCGCGGACACGTTGTCGAACGGTGGCGTATCCAGGGTGTGCCGGGTTCTGACTGCGAACGCCGGGGAATGTTGCCCGAAGAACGGGGCGTGGTAGCCCTGCATGGGGTTGTCGGGATCGACCCGATGCCGGCCCCGGACCGTGGACGGCATGTATCCGGCATCGCTTACGGAGGGGTCCGTCGCCCGATCTTGAAGCATCGCGTTGGCGACTATCACCCCGAAGTCATGACCAGGGTCCAACACGTTGCCGGCCTGGCCAAGTTTCGTATCGAAGAAGCCGCGTTGACTCGGGAACAGGGCCGAGAGGGCGGTGTGCGCGGCCCCGGCCACGGCGCTGCCTGGCGACGCCCCGGGCGGTGGGGCGGGCAGCCCTGCCAGGTACGGGGCAAGTCCGGACGCCGGGTCCGTCGCGGCATACGCGTCGTACATCGCCAGGTGGACGATCGCCAGCGCCCGGGCGGATAGCGGTGGGCCGGTCTGTTCCCCCTTCATGTTGGTATGACTAACGCGGTTCGCTTCGAGTGCTACGGCGTTCCAAAAGAGGATAGAGGCCATAATCGTTTCCTAAAAAGTCACTAAAGTCCTGAAATCTGCCAGGTTTCAATTCGCTCACACCACAGCATTGGAAAGCGCGAGGGGTGATCGAGGTCGTTGCCCCATGTGCGCTCATTTTCTTACTTACATAGCCGATTTTTCATCCGCTCTGTGCGCAAAAGTTTTAAGTTACCCTGTCTCGACCAGTGTGAAATCGCCCATTGCAACACCGCTCACGCTGCATCCTCCGTCTAAATTGCGACAACGGTCCCTGAACTCCGTCAATAAAATTCTTGGATGCATCAAAACGATGGACTCGCCTAAAAAGTGAAGTTTTGCAGCGTTATGCTAGGTAGTTTCACGGAGATGATGAGCGTCTGGAACGACGACGAATCAGAACCTGATCGGCTTCGCTGAACATACCTTACCCATTCGTGGTACTCGTGACGACATGGCCAAAGACTGATCGATCTCCCTGAAGGGTACGACGAGTTCTTGAATCGCCTAAAAGAACGAGTTCAAACTGCCCGACTTCGTGCCGGACTCAGCGTCAGTTCTGTTCTATGGCAGATGGGGCGCGGTATCGTGACTCGCCAAGTCCAAGCTGGCTGGGGAGCGAAAATCACCGACCTCCTCGCGACGAATCTTCTAAGGCCTTTCCCGAAATGAAACGCTCAGTCCGGGGAATCTCAAGTGTATGCGGCTCTTCGCTGAGGCCTGGCAATTCGCGGCTTAGCGCTTTGCCCGGCTGCGAGGCGCTCGATTTCAACGCCTCCGATATTGACCTTTTAACTCTCCCGCGATTTCAGCACGTTTTCGTTTCGCGTGTCCAACCAGCTTCTTGTCATTCATTGAGCCGGGCACGCCCTAGGGTGCTCTTCATCACGAGCCTTCCAAGCGTCAAAAACGCGCGATACAAGCGACGTTACGATGGCCTCCTCGGTTGCCGACACCATGGAATTCATTTTTCCTGGCATGCTTTTTGTTGGCGAAAAAACCGATCTCGCTTTGGTCCGCCTGAGCGCACGAGCTTCATCTTCCTCGCTGATGAAATCCCAGAGTTGCTTCCGCAGTACGGTTGCGAATAGCCCGCACGGATTCGTCCTCGCCACTCTCAAGGCATGTTCGGCCGCTCCCGCCACGAGCAACCGGCCCGATTCGCTTCTGGGCACAAGCCGAGCACCCGCGGCTTCTTCAAAAAGCAATCCGACGCGTTCGACCGATTGAAGGTCCTCGATCAGCACGTTTCTTAACTGGGGTTTCTTCTTCCAAAGACCAGGACTTGGGCGCGAAGTGCAGTTCTGGTTCTTGTACCCAGGTACAGGTTCTTGTTTAAGAGAGGGTGACAAATCGTGATCGACGACCCGCTTTCGGGGTGGCAAAGCGCATTCACCGGTCTCTCTTGTTTCAGTTGCCGATACCGATCCATTCCGGCACCAATCCAGATTCACTATGGTGTACGCCCGCCGAGGGTTAGCAAGGTTAATCCATCCGCTGCTTCGCAGGTCCGATCGTGCCCGCTTGGCGCTCCGCTTATTAATCCCAAAGACACGCGCCACAAAGCTGGCCCGACAGGTTCCCGCATCATGGAGCGATCCGTGCCTTCGCCACAAACAACGCATTGCGATCGCTAGGGCCGTCGCGGCCACTGAAGGTTTGGCTTCGGAGCAGATTATTTTCAGCATCCGCCTCGGAATTGAAACCACTCTCTCCGCCACGTCAAATCGATGGTCGATACGGCGCAGCATTTCGGCGGCATCGGCGGCGGTTTGGGTGCTCACATCGCTTAGCCCGCCGAATCGGATTTCATCCAATTTCCATTGAACCAAGCCGGCTTTTATTAGTCGACGCAACGCCAGCCGCACCTGAGTCTCCCCTACCCCGCCGACCAGTTTTGCGACTTCTTTGAAAAGTTTCGCTTCGTCAAGAACATAGCGGCGTTTAATGCGATGTCGCCCAATGGTCGTCCGACTCGCCGCCATTTTCCGCGCCCGTACTTCGTGCAAGGCCAGGTAGACGCGAAAATCATAGAACCTCGGCAGAACTCCCGAATGATAGGCGCTCCATGCCAGACAAACATGAATGTTGGAAATTGGAACATACCCTCCTGCCGGTTTTATTCGTGGCTTAGCCAGCGGCTTTATCAATGATTTCATGTGTCTCCTCCATAAGCGGAATTGTGGCGCATTTAACGCCATAATTTCTGGAGAAAAACAGAGCGGAATCGCAATAAAATGCAAAAAGCTAGCGATCACGTTTTAGTGATTGACGTCAAACACGGACATGGTAGGATGAGTTTGCGAAGACGAATCCAACCACGCCGTCAACCGGCTAGCTATTGGAAATGGATTCTACTCAGTTTTTCTCATAATTAATCCTTAAAGTGAATCGAGCTCGAAGCGTTGCCGCGCTAAGAGCCCGTTTTGTTTCTTATCAACATTCTTCCGCCAACATACGAGTAAGGTACCGTTGCGCAAGAGATTTTTCTCACTCTACCTACCTCAAGCCCCTTTTTCTGCGTGATCGAATGCTGTCAGGCAGTCTTGCGTCAATGCTTGCCAACATGCGTGCACGAACGGATGACAGCATTCAGACGCGTGCGCCCGTGTCTTTGTCTTTGCCTGCAAGTAATCATGACCTTCTACGTCTATTTCCTCTTTTTTTGCATGATTGCATGCTGGCAAGGTGTCTTGCATTGATGCCGGCAAGCATGCCAGTCTGCTTGCACGCCGCGTGCATGTGCGCATGAATGAAACTATCCGGCCCCTGCCTCGGTCCGTTGTTTTGTTTGCAGCATGGTAGCTCGCAGTCATGTGAGCATGCTTGCTTGATGGCTTGCTTGCAGACCTGAACGCAAGCATGCAAGAAATCCATTGCGTGACTCGGCGCCATCGGGCATGGTGAAGACATGATGATTTCAGTAATCAACCAAAAGGGCGGAGTGGGGAAGAGCACTTTGGCTGTTCACCTTGCCGTTTGGTGCCATGAGCGCGGCAAAAGGGTAGGGTTCATCGATGCCGATGGTCAAGCCTCTGCCGCCCGCTGGCTCCGAGCAGTTGAGCCTACGGTGCAAATCGCAACCGGTACGGACGCTCGCACCGTCCTGGCCGAAATTCGCGAGTTGCGCCAGCACACCGATATTCTGATAGCCGATGGGCCTGCCAATCTCTCGGAATGTTCCCGAGCACTGCTATTGGAAACAAACCTTGCGGTGATTCCCTGCGGAGGGACGCTGCCGGAACTCGAATCCACCGCCGATACCGTACGTCTGTTGTCGGCTGCCCGAAAGGCAAGGAAAGGATCCTCGCCAGGTGGCTGTGTCGTGCTGACCCGGCTGCGTAGCGACCGCTATTTGCTCAGCAAGGACGCCCGGCGCGCTGCGGAATCATTCGAACTGCCGGTTTGTACCACTGTCATCAAGCTTCGTGAGGCAACAGCGGATGCGCCGGGTCAGAGAACCGTCGTCTGGCGCATGGGAACGCGAGCCCGCGAAGCCGCTCAAGAAATGTTAGCTCTTATCGAGGAATTACACCGTCATGCCACACGAACGAAGAAGCACGCTCGATAGCCTTACGGCCGAGCAGGAGGAATTTCTTGCGGGCACCCCCTCGCCTGACAAGAATAATTCTCAACAACCCCCAGCAAGATCACTCAATCTCGCGCCTCCGATGCAGCAAATACGCCACCGCACACGCAAAACCTCGACCAGCGAGACAAAGCAACCTGAGAATACTCAACCTGTTGTTTCCGGTCGTCCGCAGGCGGTGAGGTCGATTACGGTCCGCTTGCGCCCCGAGACGGCCCAGGCACTTCGCAAAGCCTGCGCTCAGCGCGGCATCGACTACATCGAGCCCTTTACTCAACAAGATATCGTGGAATATGCCCTGGTCGAATGGTTAAGTTCCAACGGCTTTTCGGTCGGAAATGAATGATAGCATACCGTTTTTTGGCGATTGCTCCCGTGGGCCATGCAACGAACGTCACGCCTCGTAGCGCGAGAAACGCTGCTTCGACTGCCATGTCCATTCCAATGAATGCGATCTGCTGTCACCGCAGCCCCTGAGCGCGGCAAACGAGTTATTGATACACGCCGCTGGTTGAGGGTAGTCATTTTCACCTCTTCTCTTGATGAAATTCGTCATGATTTCAAGCACAGCGTTGCACATTATGGGGAGGACCCTCGAGCTCGGGCCTAACCGGCAAGGAGGCAGAAAAAGGAGGGACTCGTGGTTGGATCTGCCCGCCAAAGTCCATCGCCCTCGGGTCCCAGGGGCCTTGGCGGCCTCGCCGGGCGAGGACCCGAGGGCGACGGCCTTAGACGGCAGGCAGAAACAACATCTGTGTTGCGATGACAAGCGTCCGTGTTTCCACGACTAGCGGCCTAAAAGGAAATCATGCTAAGGACGGCTGTTGGGCCGGGACTAAAGTGAGAATGCGCCACTGGTTCGGTGTGTGCTACGCATTACCCATCGAACGAGGAGGCGCGCTCGATCAAAGGTTTTGGCCCAAAGTAAGCGAAGTGCGAAGGCGCATATGCGCAAAACAACTTGAATAGACCGATGCCGTGGGCGTCGGCGAGGAGGAAACGTGGATACGGAGAACGAGGTTATGAGCAACAACAACAAACCCATCCATGAGATCCGGCTGGGCAGGATCAAGGCTGTGATCTGGGGCAATGAGTTGGAAAGCGGCGGCTTTCGGCACAACGTGCAGCTCCGCCGCATCTACAAGGACGGCGATGAGTGGAAGCAGTCCGATTCCTTCGGTCGTGACGACCTTCCGCTGGTGGCCAAGGTAGCGGACATGGCCCATACCTGGATTTACCAGGCGTCGCAGGACGAGCACGAAGGGCAGGGAAGGAAGCCCGCCAGGCAGGCTGCATCCGCGGGGCGTTGAATGTTTTTTCTTGAGGGCGAAGCAATTACGAGCGCGTCGCCCTCCCATGACCAGTGGATCGTCACTTCCGGCGGACATGATGGATCAGTCGCGTGCGCCGGGAGAGGACGGTGGTGCCAATTCGGTTTTGAAGAAAGGAGAACAAAATGGAAACATTGACCAAAGCAAATCGCGAGCTTTTTCGAAGGAGCCCGGACGAGCGTTTCGCCACGCTCGACCAGCTTTGGGAGCATTGCTATGCGGAAAAGGAACAATCACGGGAGCAGTGGCTGCCGCCCGACGAGATTCACGCCGTACCGGTGGAACGCGCCGTGGCACTGAGAACAGAGAAGAATGAAGTATTCCGGTTGAACGACTGGAGCTTCTCGCAGATGTGTCGCTTCGCCGGCGTGTCCAAGGAAACCGTGACGCGCCTGGCGCCCGAGACCGCCGCGCAGGTGTTGAGGGAGACGTTTCCCGGGGGAACCAAGCCGATCCAGATGTACACCCTGCACGAAACCGTGCGGGCCATCCACCCGGCGAGTTACACCCGGCTGCATAACGCCGACCTGGTGCAAACGGTGCGGCAGTTCGCCCCCGGCTTTACTCCGCCGCAGCAGGCGGCTCAGGGTGGTACAGGACTGTATTGCGGCGAACAGGATATGTTCTGCTTCCTGATCGACCCCACCGGCTGGGCGGAAATTGAAGACCAGGCGTTTGCGCCCGGCTTTTTTCTGTGGAACTCGGAGGTCGGCCGACGTTCGGTCGGTATACAGACCTTTTGGTTCCAGGCGGTGTGCCAGAATCATCTGGTGTGGGATGCCGTGGAGGTGATGGAGTTTAGCCGCAAGCACACCGCCAACGTTCACGAATCGCTGGCGAGCATCCGCTCCATCATCGAGTGGCTGGTGGAACAGCGCGATGAACGGCGGAATGGGTTCGTGTCCCTGATTCGCAAGGCAATGGCCACGGACTTTAACCCCGATGCGGAAAAAGCGCTCAAGCTGCTGACCGAGCAGGGGATCACCCAGGCCCTGGCTCGCGAAGCGCTGGAAAGCGCCCGGAGGCAGCGGAAGTTCACCATCTTTTCCGTAGTCGATGCCTTGACTCGCCTCTCGCAGAAATCTGAACACGCGGGAGCTCGGGTGGAGGCGGACATTCGGGCGGGAAGACTGTTGGCCCTGGCCGCTTAAAGAGAGAAGGAAGATAGGCTTTGGCACCACCGCGCCTCTCTTCCTTGCCGACTTTTGCCTTGCCGACTCTTGCATTGGGCGACTTGTTTATGGCAAGGTAAGTTATGCGCAGAGACGACCGCAAAACCGTCATCGACTTCTGTGAATGGCGACAATACCGCCAGGCATTGCGTGACAACCTCGCTTGCGTGATCGACGCCTTGGATACCATCTGCATCGAGGCCAGTACGGTAGGCGATCGTGACGTGGCCGGGTTTCTTAATGAAGTCTGCGCCAACGTCCGGGCATTCGCGGACGAGGGAAGGGGACAAATCACTCCCCGCTAATTCTCGCCGAACCCAAGCCTATCGATTTCCATGATTTCACGGTGTTTCCCCCCATTGCGCGATCCATCCGCGGCGTGCAAAAGTTCTCGCGATACGACGTTGCATACTGGGTAGAAGGGGCCGTTTGCCGCGTGGAGTGGGCTTAGCCACTCCAGGCCGCAAGTCGCACGCGAAAGGTTTTGAAGGACGGGCTCGCCCGGAGCAATCGGTGTGAGCCCGTTTTTCATCCTGATTCGCCTTTCGGCGGCCGTCATCGTGGGCGCCGTGCCCGTTATTGTCGGTCCTTATCTGGAGAAATTCTCATGGTTGTGGCAACGAAGGAAAAAAGTTCGTCCCCAGCACATCGTCAGGCATCAAACGGGAAGCATGATCGAATTCAAATGCTTCCCCTCGAAAAGTTGATCCCCACGCCGGATAACCGGCGCAAGCCCATCAGCGAACGCTCGGTGCGCTCGTTGGGCCGGTCACTCAAGAGTGAAGGGATGCTGCAGCCCATTGTCGCTCGGCCCCATCCGGAGAAACAGGGATTCTTTGAGATCCGGGCAGGGAATCGGCGCTGGCGAGCAGCGGCGCTCATCGGACTAAGGACCATTCCGGTCATCGTTCGCAAACTCGATGACCAGCGTGCGCTGGCCGTCACCGTCACGGAAAACTTGCAGCGCGAGAACCTTCATCCGTTGGAAGAGGCGGAGCAGATTCAATTGGCCTTTGACCGCGAGCATGACCTCAAAGCCCTGGCGTCTCGGCTGGGCAAGAGTGTTGCTTATGTAGCCCGCCGGGCTTCGCTCACCCGCTTGGCGCCTGCCTGGCGGAAACTAATTGCCAGGCCCAGGTCCGAAGCAAGCCGCCTCTCTGCCGCGCACCTGGAGTTGATCGCTCGTCTTCCCTCCGAGACTCAGGAACTGGTGGCTCAAGACGAGGGTAGCGTAATTTTCCGGCACGGATTTCCGACCGTGGATGAACTGCGACGCATTATTGATGACGGCTTGCGCTCACTTTCGGCTATGCCGTGGGATTTAGGCGATGAAGCACTCGATCCCAAAGCCGGTTCCTGCATGAACTGCGAAAAGCGATCCGGAAAGCAGCGATTCCTCTTCGACGAGGCCGACGCCTCGCGAAATGGCAAGATTGCTAAGACCGATCGCTGTCTCGATCCGCAATGCTTCGCCCGCAAGGAGGTCGCTCACGTGGCGCAATGCGAGGCCACGCTCCGAGCCCAGCACCCCAAGCTGAAGCTGGTGCGAATCGGTGTGGAACGAATCAGCGCGGAACTGCAGGAGAGTTATGGAGACGTTTTCGATCAGCTCTATGTCCCCAAGTACGTGAATGCCGGAGCGCCCGGGGCCGTTCCCGCGATGGCGGTGCACGGCCCTCGCGCCGGCAAACTCGTGTATCTGGAGGAACGAGGCGAAGCGATGAACGGTGCATCGAAGAAGGGTCAGCGCCCACGGGACGAGGAAGGCAAAGTCGTGCCCATGACCTTGGCGGAGCGCCGTGAGCGCCATCAAAAGCGCCGCGACGCAATTGTAGTAAAGCGAGTTGGGATCATGC
>JBKJYI010000578.1:0-4421 GCA_046715855.1 Phycisphaerae bacterium | reverse complement strand
CTCGGAGATGTGTATATGTGACTGGTCTCGCCGTACAGTTGTTGTTTGCTGGCGAGCCGCTTACGCACGTTGTCATGGGCGATGATCGTGCCATCGCGGCCGAAAATCTCGTTGCCACCCACGTGGTCGCCGTGCCAGTGCGTGTTCAAGATGAATTTTGGTTTGTCGCCGCCAAGCTTGCGAAGCGCCTCGCGGATCTTGTCCGTCAGCGGTGCGAACTGATCGTCGACGATCAAGATCCCGTCCTCACCGATGGATACGCCGATGTTTCCACCGCTCCCTTCCAGCATGTGAACACCGCCGGCCACATGCGTGGTCTTGATCTCAACTTTCGAAAAATCCCGCTGTGCCGAAGCGGCAACAACCAAAAGTGCAAGAAAGATGAAAACACCGTTAATGATTCGCATCGCTCTCCTCTCAAATTTACGCCGGCCCCGACCGCAAAATGATAATGGGCTCAGGAGAGGCGTGCCAACCAGAGGTTCGCTCTTAGTGCATGACAATGGTGGAGCTTTGGATGGCATGCCCAAGCCCGGCCTTTTCGGGCGCCGGCATGGGGTCGACAAATGCATGGCAGCGCAGCGCTTTACCATGCCCCGTGAATTCCCGCGAATTACTAGGGTCGCACTTCGACGATATCGATGACGCCGTTGAGATCGTAATCGCGGGCCAGCTCTTCGCGGAGGTGCGTATTCCATGCCGCGTGAAGGTCTTGATAGAGATAGTTCGTTCCGCCGGAGTGCCGGTCGGAAAAGCGGTTGCCCCGACGGCCATCTGTCCCCGCATAATTAGCCTCGCCTGCGTCAATGTAGCTGGAGTCATCGTTGCCCAACCCGTCGCCGCGCTCGGAGAGGTCGTTGGCGTCGCCGATCAGCGGCATCTTGGGCCGGATTTTTTCGCGGTTGGACGATGCATCAGGTGTTGGGCGGTAACTTTCCAGCCAGCGCCCGCGAGAATCAGTTGGCATGTTGGCCGTCCACGATGGAAGATAGACGCGGTAGTGCCCGCTGGTTACGCCGTCATCTCCGAGTCCAGGACAAAGAAAATACTTCTCGAATCGCCGTCCATCCACGTTGCGCTGCACGGGGTACGATTCCGGCAGGCGCACTTCTTCCATGTAGACGTACGCAAAAAGAATTTCCGTCCAGCCATATTCAATGGGCTTGCCCGTAGGGTTGAGGCCGTTGCCCGGCGTGCCGGGCGGCGGGTCATCAACAGGAGTCAGATCGTCAGCGCTCGGAATCCACCGTGCCGGGGGCAGTGCCCCCGCGCTGGTTCCTTCGTAGGTGGCGATGGCTTTTCCATATTCCTTGAGTCGAGCCAGACACGCGACACTCTTGGCCTGCCCACGCGCCCGGCCCAAAGATGGCATCAAAATGGAAATGAGCAAGGCAATGATCGAAATGACCACCAGCAATTCAATTAAAGTGAATCCGCTCTGCGGGAGTGGTCTAAACTCACTTCGTTTTCGACGGATCATGGTAGGAGCTCGATTCGGGCTGGCGACGGAACTCGTGATGGCCACACGCATTTTAGGATTGGGAGACTTTGAATCAATCAGGGCAGCAAGAGATTGCCAAGCGAAAGGGGGTCGTAGGCATTTCCAACCGCGCCCGACCAGGTGCTGAATTCCTGCTGGGCGGCGTTGTAGTGGGTCACATTGAAGCCCCAGATTTCCGCTCGAACTATTCCGGGACGGTCGAATGAAGAGAGCGGGATGCGCACCTCCGCGGTCCACCGATTCGGTTGGGCCCGGCTGGCGACGTCGATGTCGGCCTGCCAGGGTCGTCGCTGACCCACGAGAGGGTCCGTGCTGATGCCGCGCTCATTGAGGTACACGCCAGAACGCTTAATGACGATGTGGTAGAGGTCAGCAGGACTTCGGGTAGCCCCGTTGAGCGGGTCGATGAGAACCTCGACTAAATCCTCTTCGTCCATCGGGATGAGGTCGTCGTAGGTTACACCCTTGCGCCGGCTGCTCGGCTCCGGGCCGGGCCGAGCTTCGGCGTTGATCGCGATGTACAGATGGTCCGCATCGCGCCGTGTGAAAGCAAACGTGCGCAGAGTAGGGCGGTCACATGCATTTTCGCCGTCCTCGCAACCTCCCGCGATCAGCCGGAAGTCGGACGCCACATTGCTTGCGGCCGCTGCCCAATCGGAGAGGTCCCCATCGATGACCAGCGGACGCTGTGTGGGTTCTGCGACAAGCAATGACAGGCGGATCGGAGTC
This sequence comes from Phycisphaerae bacterium, assembly GCA_046715855.1. Lineage (GTDB taxonomy): Bacteria > Planctomycetota > Phycisphaerae > UBA1845 > UBA1845 > CAZAMB01. The sequence continues at coordinate 2,191 of JBKJYI010000578.1, read as the reverse complement.
TGCAGCGGAGTTTGATCCAATTCTGCGATACGCACCGCCAAGTCGCTGGTGCGCGCCGTGTCAATCCAAATCGGCTCGCAGATCAGCGACATGCCAACACGTTGCGATTTTCCCGCCTCCAGGGCAATCTGGGTCGGCTCTTGGGGCCCGGTGCAAGATGCGGGCACTCCGAGCAACGAGGCTGTGGCGCGCACGGGGGTCCGACTCTGATTGCTGGCGGTGCACCATACTTCTATGTCCACCTTGCCGGCCATAGAGGTGCCGCTCATACGCACCCGCGCCCCGTCAACCCGTGTTCGAATGCCGCGTGTTGTTGTCATAAAGGCGCGCCAAAGCAAATCTGAGCCGAAGCCGGCTTCTTCCACAGAAGCCGCCGGGGCGGCGGACACGCGGAGCATTTCCTGCCCCATGATTTGCCGCGCGTTTTCAAAAAGGTCTGGTGATTCGGGCCAGCCAATTGGCCGACCGTCAGCGAAATGAGTGCGATAGGCCTGAGTGCCCGCATATCCCACAAGCGACGTGCGCATAGTCTCGGCAATGTGCTCGCGCCCATGTTGGGCGAGAAGCTGCGCATAGGCCGCGTGCTGCATCGTTTCGCGCACCCGCTTGAGGCGAAGAGTTGAAACCGGTTCTGTGAGACCGAACGCCGTCCCCGGAAAAATCAAGGTGGACGGATCAAATTGGGCACAGGCTCCGGGATCGGATTGTGTCGTCCTGGCCGGCCAGCAGTTCACGCATCCAAGCCACAAAAACTCGGCATCGAGCATGTCGGCCTGCCAGCTGAGGACCAGCGTGTCCTCAGGCCGTGCATGCAAAGTGGCATTCCCGCTAAACGGCGGCCGATCGACGGCCAACCAGGTCCGCCTCCCCATATCGCGCTCGCCCTTCATGACCCGCGCATCATAAAACTGTGCCTTCGTTATCCAGATAGCAACGTCGCTCACGTTATTCCGCGCGGAGTCAGACCAACCATGGAGACTCATATCTTGCGGGAATCCGTGCGAAGCAATACGGATATCTTTCCGGGCGTTGCGAATGGTTGCGATCGCCTTATTGTCCGCGTTCACGGATTGCGCTTTTGGGCCGTATGGGGTCTCGATGATCGTCAATGCCCGCTCAAGCCACCCATTTTCCTCGAAGTGGTCGGCGCACTCCCGCACATACCGCGTCGCCAGGGCTTGCGACCCGGAAGCCACCAGAGATTTATCATCCGAATGACGCAAAACGTCATGGACTGGCAGCGGCCAAACCGGCAAAGGCACGCGATTGGCGAATGCGGCTCCGCTCATCAACGGCGCCACGACGCGATCATAGTTGGACCAGTCGATGTCCAGCTCTCCGCGTACTGACACTTTCACGGTGGGAGTCAGGTCGGTAAGGATTGGGCTGATCCGGTGGTTTTGCAGCAGCTTGAGTGTGCTGCTCAAAAGCTCGTCGTATTCGCCGCTGCGGGGTTGGCTATGCCACGTCCTGGCACTCGTAGCGCCGGCCAGATGATATCGAAAAAGGGCCGCATGATCGACGTTCCCGATGGCTCCAAGAGTCCCTTGGTCCGGCAGCACCATGGGCCATACTGTGAACTCTACGGTCAGCGTGCCGACGGACTTGCCGGCGGACTCAAGGGTGATGGGCACTTCGTACGTACCTGCAACCGTCCCCTTGGCGGCGATCACATCAGCCCAGAAAACATATTCCGCGCCTGCTTCGAGCCGGAAGGGCAGGCCGCCCTTGGGCGCATCGAGAGGGACTAGCACGTCAAGCGGGTCATGATCGCGCAAACTTGGCGGAATGGACCGAACATGCCAACCGGGGAAGCGATCGATGTGCACGGGGTGAACGCGTGTCAGCTCTGTGGAAATCGTTCCTGAGAACTCGGATTGCCCGACAGGGCGCATTGTTAGTTTGGGTTTGTCGATGGGCGTATCGGCCGTCACGGTGAAAAGAAACCCCTGGTACTCGTTGATGCACGCGGAGATTTTTCGACGAGTCATCGTGCCGGGCACGAGTTTATCGAAGGAACTCCGAGATAGGGTTCCGCGCGAAACATCCATCGCGACAGGGGGATGCCGCGTAGCTACGCAGCCGGTCGCGGGACAATGCAGCGCAATCATCGCGAGTAAATAGGAATATCGGATTTTCGCCGGCGGCTTCAAGGTGTGAACTGCGGCATGCTATCTGTTTAGGGTTCTTC
>JBKJYI010000577.1:0-2733 GCA_046715855.1 Phycisphaerae bacterium | reverse complement strand
CGGCGCCCGATGAGGCTGGGCTTGGGCATGGCACCCGCTCTGAGATTGCGACTTACGGCGTTTTCGTTGCGGGCCAGGCGATTGGGTTGGGAACCACGAGTGGCGGGGCCGAGGATCTGACCAGGTGCTTGGGCCGGCTCGGGTGGCGGGCCGGCACGGGTCCTCGCGGCGGCTGAGGCTGCGCGGCTTCCGCGGGGCTGCGCATGATGGAATTTTGATTCGACTTCACGGGATCGATCGGTGCGGCGATTTCCTCCTGCGGGTCGAGGTGCTGGCGGTCCTGACGTCGCCAGTGATCGATGATGTCGTCGAGATCGTAGTTGTCCGTTCCCATTGACCACGCGCCGAAGAAGTCGAGGTTCGCGCTTTGGGGCGAGGGGTTGGGGAACGCAACGAGGGTTCTCATGGGCATGAGCACGCTGTCGCCGATGATGAAGGCCTCGCCGGGGCGGAGCACGGGGAGCATCTGGATCACGCCGGCGAAGTGATCGCCCACCACCTTGGAAACATATTTCTGATCTTCCGGGTTGCTTAGCCGCATGACGATGAAGCTGTTGCACTGGGAGAGCACCGTTTCGGAAAGCTCCGAAGGACGCTGTGACACGATCATGGCGCTGACGCCGTACTTCCGTCCTTCCTTGGCGACGCGTTCGACGGCCACGCGGGCGAAATTGCGGCCTTTATCGACGCGCGGAATGTAGTTGTGGGCCTCTTCGAAGACGAGCAGCAGCGGATGGCGCTTCTTGGGCGGCGTCCAGAAGTTCAGGTCGAAGAGCAAGCGGGTGAGGACGGCCACGGTGACGTCCACAATCTCGAACGGAATACCCGACAAGTCGATGATGGTCAGGTTGCTGCGCGGATTCACCCGGCCAGTGAGCAGGCGGATGAGATGGTTCATGAGGCTCGAAGTCTGTTCGATGCGGTCGCTCTTGAGCAGGTGATCGCGGAAGTGCTTGGATTCGAGTCCGTGAGCAATGGGGTTGAGCATGAAGCGGTAGCGGCGGTCGTTGAACTTGGTGTCGAACTGGTCGATGAGGCCAAGAAGCTTCCCGAAGAAAAGCGGGTGGGGCGTTTCGCCGTCGGGATTGCCGCGGTTGAACTGGCACCGCTGCTCGCGCATCAACTTTTGCTGTTCGAGAATCGGCAGCGAGCGCAGAGCAAGCTGGCTGAATGCCAGGTGATCGTCGTTGACGACGAAGCGGGCGTCGTTGAGGTTTTCCGCATAGGTCTTCATGCGCTCGAAGGAGAAATAAATTGGCGTGTCGATGGTGAGCGACTTGGTGAGATTGAGCTCGGTGGCCGCGTCCTGTTTGAACTCCAGCAGGGCGGAACGCAGAAACGAAATCTGTGTGGACACGTGCAAGGGGTTGGAGCGGTCGAGAAAGAGCGCTTCGATTTCTTCGTATTTCATGAGCCAGTACGGAAGCACCAGATCGTCGACGCCTAGATATGTCACGTTCGCGTTGAGCTGTCCGTCTTCGTCGGAAAAGGCCTTGCGGTATTCGCCGTGCATGTCGAACATGACCACCTGCGATTGGCTGAAATCGAGCACCTCCTGAAGGATGCGGGCGGTCGTGCAGCTCTTGCCGCTGCCGCTGTTGCCCATTACGCCGACGTGCTTGGCGAAGAGTTCGGTGCCGAGCACCTTCACTTCGAATTCCGGGTTGTAGGCGAATTTTCCCAGCGTAAAACTTTGCGGATGCTTGGAGCCGGCCAGCAACTGGTCGAACGTGCCGAAGATGGTTTCGAAATCTTTCTGGATGGCGACCCAGACGTCGTCGCCCACGATGGGGTACTCGTTGACTCCGCGCACGAATCGCGCCGCCTGAATCTCACCGAGAAGTTGCACCTTCATGATGAGTTGCGGCTCAATGTCCGCGGTGGTGACCTCCTGGCGTCCCGAGCCGGTGACGAATCCTATCAGCGTGCGATTGTCCATGGGGATGGTGACGTAGGAGCCCAACTGGCCCACGCGGTAGGTGCGATCGTCATGCAAAATGCTGAGGTCGTTGACGGTGATGACTACGTCGATGACGCCGCTTTCGACGCGTACGACGTTGCCGATTTTCAGTGCATTCATGCTCGACTCCGTTATGGGACAAATGGGGCTAGGGTCGTTAGCTGCTCTCTCCACCTTACGATTTGTGCAGGTTGTGACCGGAAAACAGGGGGGCAGCAATGCGGTGAACGGGGAGTCGATGAAGGTCCCGCGCTAAAGACTTGAACTCTCCGTACTATCGGTCGATGTTCTGGTTGAAACATCCGGAAGCGCATAACCTGCGCGTTCGAGTGCGAACTGGCTGACCTTGTCGAAGGTCGTGGCCAAAAAACCAATGAGGGGGAAGCCCCCGCGCTCGAAAGGAGAAGGGCCGAGTTTTTCCAGGATGGCGAGCGGGGCGGAAGGTGGCCGCAGGATGATGATAATCTTTTCGATTTCGTGGGCGTCGCCCCAGAAGTCCGTCTGTTCATCATTCGCTGGAGGATTGGAACCGGGCACATTCCAGGCGAGGATCGATTCTTCCTGATCGATTTGTTCGCTATTTGATGGTTCAAAGTCGTTCATCATTCATCTCCTACCGCGTCTTCTCGGGAGAGCACGAAAAGTTCACGCAGCGCCGCGGTCGAGAGTTCGGTGATCCATTGCTCGCCGGCCCCGATGATGTTTTCGGCCAGAGATCGCTTGCTGGTGAGCATGGCGTCGATGCGCTCTTCGAGGGTTCCAATGCAGACGAA
>JBKJYI010000576.1:0-2547 GCA_046715855.1 Phycisphaerae bacterium | reverse complement strand
GCGCCCGCACTCGGGGCATATGTTGGTGACATTTCCGGTCAAGTTGTAGCCGCAGCCTTTGCACAGCATCGGATCAAGCGCTCGATCCAGGTCCGCCTCTTGCACGCCCATGAAGCGGATGCGGATTCCAGCACGGCGCAATGTTCGATTCACGCTGGCATTAACCAGGAGCAAAATCAGCAGGTTCGCACAAGGAGCGAACATGAGAAAGGCGGTCATCACGGTAATGGCGGGGTGAGTTCCTTGAGCCATGACTACCAGTACGACACCGACGATCATGACCAACCATAACAAGAGCTGAAGGATGCCGAGCATGACAAAAAATGGTACGAATAATCCGATTCCCGTTATGAGAGGAAGAAAGTACAAAAACTGGGCGAGGATTGCGGTTAAAACCAGCCAGAGCAGCCAGCGCTGACGGCGGGCCAGTTTCCGTAGATCGGGTTCGCGCTTTGGCATGGTCTGGGCCGATCATTCTGAACCAAGCGATCGTAAGCCCGCGAGGATATCTGTCGGCTCCATGCGTTTCACGTAATCCGCATTCACGAACATGTCGCGGATGATGCCGTCGTGGTCGATGAGGTAGGTGGCCGGGATCGGGAGCCGCCAGGATTCGTCGCCGGTGCTGGCGGGAAGGTCGATGCCGAGTGTTTTGTAAAACTCCTGCAGTTCTTCGGGCAAATCGAAAACCAGCCCAAACTGCCGGGCCACGCGGTTCCCCTCGTCGCTGAGCACATGAAACGTAAGTCCGTTTTTCTCGACAGTGACCTGGGCCGCGCTTTGAACCTCCGGTGAAAGTGCCACGAGGCTTGCCCCAAGCCGCTGAATTTCCTCCAACACCTGCTGGAGCGCCGAAAGTTCGGCATTGCAGTACCTTCACCAATGCCCGCGATAGAACGCGAGCACGACCGGCCCCTTTTCGAGCAGGCCGGCGAATGAAACCTGCGTGCCATCCGCCGACTTCAGATTGAAGTCCGGGGCGCGATCGCCTTTTTTCAAAACCCGATCGAGCATCCCCGACCGCGCAATCTCATCCCGCGAGCGGTGCAAAATCGCCACCTTCTCGGGAGCCCACCGGCCCCACGACGCCCGCCGCATTTCTTCCAGTTTTTCGTTGAGAGACATTGGCGGTACCTCGTAACGAGCCGCGAACTTCAGTTCGCGCGGACTTCCAATCCCCGACAATGCTGCATGTTTAGGAAGACTCCGAAGTCTGCTGCTCGCCGGGTTGCTTGGGCGGCGTCAGTTGAACCAATTCCAACCGCGCCTCGCGCAAAAGCTGATTGTCCGAGTAGAGTTGGACGCGGTACTCACCGGGTTGCGGAAACACCAGACCATGAAATTGCAAAAACAAATTGGCGATCGTGCGCGGGTCCTTAAAGCTCACCGACCCCTTGCCCTCCACGATCGGCGCCCGGGCGTCGTTGCTGTCCACCACGCGGATCGAAAGGTCCGTCTTGCCGTGCCCGTCAGTCAGGGCGACGAACACGCAAAGCTGCGGATGAGTGGCCGGAAAACCCATGGCGTGGATGCGGCTGAACATGCCAATAAGCGATTGCTTGCCGGTCAGCCGGTCGGTGATGATCTGGTCGCACACCAGCATTGCAAGCACGTCAGGTTTCGGAAGATTCGCCATTTTTTTCCTTTTCAGGGCACACCGAATAGATCGCATGGTAGGCGATAAAGTGGCGCGGGAAAAGGGGCCGCGCAGGTGTGACTTGAGGTCATTCGCGTGCCCGCGGCGGCTGCATTTTCCATTATCCCCCGTACGCCGTCAGAGCCGCCTTCGCTTCCAGCGTGGGGCAACGATCCCCAAAGGAAACCGGCAGTCGAACGGCCTGCCGCAAGCGGCGTTCGTAGTCACGGCGGGGAATTTCCATCGCCCCCATGCTCCCAAGGTGCGGAGTCATGAATTGCACATCCAGTAGTGTCATTCCGCGCTCCAGCATTCGTTCCACCAGATGCACCAGCGCCGCCTTGGACGCGTCCGTCTCACGATGAAACATCGATTCGCCAAAAAACGCTCCGCCAATGGCAACTCCATACAGCCCGCCGGCCAGTCGTCCGTCGCACCACGCCTCCACGCTGTGCGCGTAGCCCAGATCACGAAGGGCGGAATAAGCCACCCCGATTTCCTGCGAAATCCACGTGCCGTCAGGCCGGTCGGCGCATGCCACCAAAACCTCTTCAAACGCGGCATTGATTTTCAACTCGAACTCACCCCGTCGCAGCACGGCGCGCAGCGAGCGCGATATCTTGAGCTGATCGAGTTCGATGATCGCGCGGGGATCGGGCGACATCCAGTGGATTTCACCGATCTCGTCGGCCATGGGAAAAATGCCCGCGATGTACGAGGCCAGTAGACGCTGAGGAGAAAGGTCGTAGCGCATGCGTCAAAGTGCTCCGACTACATTCTAACTTTGGTGGGTGCCATGACCAAGTGGCGGCGGCCATTTCCAAGCGGCAGGTGCCATGCAGAATTCTGCGTGCAATGTCGAATTTCGCGTGGCATGTCGAATTCTGGGTGCCATGCCCAAGCCCAGCCTC
>JBKJYI010000575.1:0-4811 GCA_046715855.1 Phycisphaerae bacterium | reverse complement strand
GACTTCCCCCGCCGACGCGACAACGGGCAGTTTCAACTCGACGTTGCCCTTCTCTTGGAGGCATTGCCCCTCGCATACGAAGGTCACCAGGTTGGCCGTAATCGTAATCTCGCCTGGAGGCAGATTCTTCGGCGGCTGGATGGTGGTTAACAGGATCGGCTCACCGGAGAGAATATTCGTAACGATGTCCCCGGGACTCACATGCTTCTTGGGCGCAGGAAACTGAAGCTCGCTCGCGGTAAACCCTTCCGGAAGGTTCCACTTCACCGAGGGGGGCGAGCCGGCGTCGCCGCTGTTTTGCCAGTACATATGCCATCCCGGCTCAAGCTCGTACCGGACACCGATTTCGATCGGCGTGTCCGCCGCCACCGCCGAAGAAAAAGGAACCAGGCTTACTTTCGCTTTCCGGGCAGGCGGCCCGGAGGCCAAAGCCGTACCCGCAACGAAAAAAACACCCAAAGCGAAAAGTTCACGTTGACGCATCATGCATGATCCCCTTTCCTTGTAATGAATCGCCGCCATCCTTGTTCGCGACTTGGGAAAACCCCCCGACCACGATAACGCATGATCCGGCATTGCCGATTCTGTGCAAGCAAAAAATTGTACATGGCCCGGGCCAGTTTTTGAAGGCTTTTGTTATCAGCTGGAACGGCATGAGCATCGCTTCATCCTATCCACATGTATACGTCGCCAGCTCGGTATGGGTGCGACCACCGGTGGTCGATAACGTTCAACGTCAAGAGGATACCCAATGAAAAGACGTATTATGCCACACTTGACAACTAAGCGTGCAATTATAAACTCGATTTTGCGCTCTAGCTGCGCCAATGGACGGTGTATCTTATAAAGATATACTGATGCCGCTGCAGACTTGGAGGTCGATTTCAGTTTCCAAGGGACGGTTTTTCGGCGAAAAATTCTGGGACGCGGTTGCCTGCCTCATTCGATTTGTCGTCCGAGTGATCCAGAACCAACTGCAATTTGAACGCTTCAAAGGGAAATGCCACAATCCTCTTACAGGAATCATAGTGGAGTAGGCCCGACTTTCGAGGATTGCCGGTAGGTGGATCTCTCTGGCTCACAGTAAAGGACGTACCCAGGTCAGAACTGAAGCGTTAGTAGCTCTTTATCGCCCCGTCTCCAAAGGGTCCCAAGGCGGAAACGCCCACACGGGACGAGATCAGCGTTGGCTGACCTGGCCGCTCTCGATCTCCTGCTGAAATCCTTTCATCACTCGCAGCACTTTTCAAAAATCTCCGCTCGCGCCGGGCCCGCCTTGTACGGCCCAGACGCACGAGCCTCACGGTGGAACGCCTTATGGAATACCAATTCCTGGCCCAGGCCGATGACGTCGCCCAGTCCAGCGGCCTCATTCTCAAGCTCATCATTGGTTGCGGACTTAGTGCACTCGTCGCCCTCCTCGGCGGATACCTTGTCATGCGATGGTTCGGCCGAGCCCGCCTCGACGCCGCCCGGCTCGAAGCCGAACGGGTAATCAGCGATGCGAAAAACGAAGCCAGCGTCGCCCTCAAGAAGGCTGAAGTTGATGCCCGAGCCGAGTTCCTTCGCGGTCAGGAGCAAATCAAGCGCGAGGCCGACGCCCAGCGCGCCGAGCTCAAGGAAGTCGAAAAACGCATCGCCAAGCGGGAAGACAATCTCGAAGGCAAGCTCGACACCCTCGTCACCAAGGAAAAAGCCTTGGAGCAAATGACCAAAAAGCTCCAGACGCAGTCCGAGGAAATTGCCAAAAAAGAGGAAGAAGCAGCCAAGCTCCTGGCCCACCGCCGCGAGCAACTCCACAAAATCTCAGGCATGGGCAACGAGGAGGCCAAGCGCCTCGTCCTTGAAGACGTCCGCCAGGAGTCCGAACGCGACGCCGCCGTCCTCATCGAACGAACCGTCTCGCTGGCGCGCGATGAGGCCTTGCAGCGCTCCCGCGAAATCACCCTTACCGCGATCCAGCGATACGCCGGCGAGCACACCGCCGAAACCAGCGTCTCCACCGTGGACATCCCCAACGACGAAATGAAGGGCCGCGTCATCGGCCGCGAAGGCCGCAACATCCGCGCCTTCGAAAAAGCCACCGGCGTGGACGTCATCGTCGATGACACGCCCGGCGTCGTGGTGGTCAGCGCCTTCGATCCCGTCCGTCGCGAGGTTGCCCGCCGCACGCTCGAACGCCTGATTCAGGATGGCCGCATCCATCCCGGCCGCATCGAAGAGCTAGTCCTGCAGGTCCAGGGCGAAATGGACGAAGAACTGCTCGAATGGGGCAAGAAGGCCTCCGTCGAAACCGCCATCGGCGGCCTCCATCGCAAACAACTCGAGCTCCTCGGCCGCCTGCGCTTCCGCACCAGTTACGGCCAGAACGTCCTCCGCCACAGTGTCGAAGTCGCCTTCCTCTGCCAGGCGATCGCCGACGAGCTCGGCCTCGACGGCCGCCTCGCCCGCCGCTGCGGCCTGCTCCACGACATCGGCAAGGCCATCGACCACGAAGTCGAAGGCAGTCACCAGAAAATCGGCGCCGACTTCTGCCGCAAATTCACCGAACGCCCCGAAGTCCTCAACGCCATCGAGGGCCACCACGGCGACATCCCCGCCACTTCGCCCTACACGCCCATCGTCATGGCCGCCGACGCCATCAGCGCCTCGCGCCCCGGCGGTCGCCGCGAATCGCTCGAACGCTACGTCCAGCGCCTCCAGCAGCTCGAAGAAATCGCCAAAGGCTTCAACGGCGTCCGCGAAGCCTTCGCCATCCAGGCCGGCCGCGAAATCCGCGTAATCGTCGACGCCAAACGCGTGGACGACACTATGGCCGCCCTCATCGCCCGCGACGTGGCCAAGCAAATCGAAGAGCAGATGACCTACCCCGGCGAAATCAAGGTCACCGTCCTCCGCGAAGTCCGCGCCACCGCCACCGCGAAATAGCGATCACCAGAACAACGACAGAGGTTAAACCTGGTTCACCGTCCATTTTCGACCAGAAAAAGGCCTTTTATTATTGGCCTCATGCCTGAAAACGCAGGAGTCCTCCCGAGAATTCCGGCCTGAAAATCGTTATACTAACCTCGAAGTTCGGGGGGCGGAGTGCCGCAAGTCGATGCGCGCCGCGATACATCAAATATAGTTCGCGGAACCGGGCACGATCATTCTACGTTCGACTCGGAGAAAAATAGGAGAATCCAATGAGAATCACGTCCAAAGCAATTTTCTGTGCCGCTGGTTGGCTCGCCCTGGTTTCTGGAATGACGTCACTGGCCGGCGGGTTGGTGGAAACGGCATTCACCTACCAGGGACAGCTCAAGCAAGACGGCGTGCCGGCCAATGGCCAGTTCGACTTTCAATTCACGCTGCTCCAGGCCGACGGCGTGACTCAAGTCGGTCGGACGTGCGCTTTCAACATCAATGTCGTGAACGGGTTATTTCAGGCCGAGGTTGACTTCGGCCCCGCCTTCGATGGAACTTCGAGGTTGCTAGGGCTCGGCGTCCGCACGGCCGCTGGTGGAATTAACGATTGCACACCCAACACGTTTCCGGGCCTTTTTACGGCTCTTACGCCCTTGCAAGCGGTTTCGCCGGCGCCCTATGCCTTGCACGCGCTTCAGGCGCCGGTCGGTCATTCGCTGGACGCCGCGGACGGAAGCCCGACCAATTCCTTGGTAGTTGATGCCGTTGGAAACGTCGGCATCGGCACCGCCTCGCCCGCGGCCCCATTGCAAATCGAGAGAGGGTCGGATGTCAATCTCGCCGGCGGCGGACATCTTGTGCTGGGCAGTGCAGCGGCCACAAACGTCGCCATCGACAACAACGAAATCGCGGCGCGCGATAATGGCAGCCCGTCGAGATTGGTGATCAATGCCGATGGTGGAAATGTGACCCTCGCCCAGGGTGGAAATGGCTTGGTTGGCATCGGCACCTCCGTACCCGACGTACTCTTGCACGTGGCCGAAGGATCCGCCGGAACCGTCGATCCGGACCCAACCACGGTTCTGGCCGTGGAAGGCAGCGGAGATACCTCGCTGAGCTTGATTTCTCCGGCTGGCAACCAACGCTCCATCATCTTCGGTGAGCCGAATCGCTCAAACGCCGGAGCGATCATGTTCAATACCGCGTCCACTCCGGACGGGCTTGAGTTCCGCACCAACGGCTCAACCACCCGTATGGTCATCGACGCCAGCGGAGATGTCGGGGTGGGAACCACCGCCCCGACCCATCGACTGCACGTCTCTAACGGCCCGGCCGGAGCCGCAGCCCTGGACACGGCGGAACTGGTCTTGGAGGACGATTCTTCCTGCCATCTAAGTTTGATGGCGCCCGACACTTTCCAGCGCGGCATAATTTTCGGATCGCCCGCACTCCCCTTTCACGGTGGCCTCTATTACAACAATTCAGTCGGCTTGACTCTGCGCACGGGTGCGAACCTCCTGCGCATGACGATTGATGCCGACGGCGACGTTGGCATCGGAACAGTTGGAAACTCCATCGATGCCCGACTCCACGTCCAATCGGCCGGCGCGCGCGCCGCCAAGTTCGACCGCTACACCAGCGACGGTGAAATTGTGGCCTTCGCCCGCGACGACGGCGTGATCGGTACCATCACCAACAGCGGCGGCACCGTCTCCTACAACGCGTTCACCGGATCGCACTATGCATGGTCCCCGACCGACATTCCAGGCGGCGCCCTGGTCTCCCTCACCGGCGACAACCGCCGCTACGCCGATCGCAAAGATGCCGAGGTCGTCTACGGGATCGCGGTGACGGCTCGGGCCAACGATCCGGCGTGCCTGGGCGTACATCTGGGCCCCATGGAG
>JBKJYI010000574.1:0-4959 GCA_046715855.1 Phycisphaerae bacterium | reverse complement strand
GACCCGGAGCCGCTGCGCCGACTCCCTTCAACTCGAATAAGCCGAATTAATGCCCAAAGAACACGCTTGTTTTGGGGCTAGTCGTGCCGCTTAATGATCCGAGGTGCTGGTATGAATTGCAGAGTGGGTGCCATGCGCAAGCCCGGCCTCATCGGGCGCGGACATGAATTGCAAGAGCATGGGGGGATTTGCTTGGCCATGCCAGCCCGTCCCTTCCAACATGCCAGTACCTGATCCCCCGCCATTCGTCTGATGCGTAGTCGCCCGGATATCTCGACCATATCAGCAATTTGTGGTTTTTCGCACCTCGAATCGCCTGGTTTCCATTGAGTTATCGTGGTCAATATGATACGCTCCGGCTGGCCAGTCTGGAGGGATCGGCCCAAAAATTGCAAGAACGGCAGGCGGCGGGACATTTTGCTTGAGTCTCCCGTCATGAATTGTCTAAGGGCCCCGGCTGCGCGAGCGCGTTGGGCGGGGCGGCATTTGGCGGGAGGGTTGAAGCATGCACAAGCGAAATCTGTTGGTCATGGCGGTTGGTTTGTTCGGTGCGGGCGTTCCGGCGTTTGGCGGGTCGCACACGTGGCAGTTCAATGAAATATTCAGTGACGCGACGGGGCGGATGCAGTTTATCGAGTTGGTTTGCCACAACGATCCAAATGAGAATTTTGTGGGCGGGATTCTTCTAACCACGAATAATGGTTCGTTTACCTTTCCCGCGCATTTACAAGGTAACACGGAGGACCGCTTCCTTTTGCTGGGGACGGCCATGTTCGCTGCTTTGCCCGGCGCTCCGACACCCGATTACATCATTCCGGAGAACTTCATCCCGATCAATGGCGGTTTCATCCGCTACAACCCCACCGGGAACTACGACACCTGGAACTATGGCTCCGGAGTGATCCCCACCAACGGCACGAGCACGATTCAGTTCACCAGTTGGACTCCCTTCAGCTCCAGCGATCCTTTCGTAGTGTCCCCATCGAATAGCCCGACGAACTACAACGGGGGAACCGGAAGCGTCAATGCCGCCTGTATTGACGGCGACGGCGATGGTTTCGGGAATCCCGGCGACGCCAGTTGCTCGGGCGGACCGCAAACCGATTGCGATGACAGCAACGCGAATGTCCGGCCCAATGCTTTGGAAAATGAAGCGGCCGGTAATTGCGGCGATAGCTTGGATAATGATTGCGACGCGCTTGTCGATTGCGCCGAGGCCGGCTGTGCCAACGCCATCGGCGCGTGCATCCCCACCGTTTCGGAGTGGGGCGTAGTGGTTTTGACTCTGACGATGTTGTGTGCTGGCAGCATTATGCTGCGAGGGCGAGTGTAGCAGGCCCGCGTGGCACCGCCTCATTCGTCTACGGTTTTTTGCATGGAGGAATGGATATGAGGCGCTCAAAACTCACCGGTTTCACTGTCTGCGCATTGACGGCTGTCACGAGTTCGGCTTTTGCCGGTTCTCACACCTGGCGATTCTCAGAACTATTCACAAACGCAAGCGGTACTGTTCAATTTGTCGAGTTGTACGTTGGTCCCAACGCTTTCGAAACAGGCGTTGCAGGTTTGCAAATCACGACCGGGACCAACACATTTACGTTTCCTGGAAATCTGACCGGGCCGACAACGGAAAAACGCCTACTCCTTGGAACAACAGCATTTGCCGCATTGCCAGGAGCTCCTACGCCAGATTACACGATTCCGGCCAATTTCTTCGCAGTCGGCGGGGGATTTACGATTCGATACAACCCGCCAGGCAACTACGATAGTAACGTAGTGTCCGTCGGAGGCATTCCGACCGATGGCATCAAGTCCCTTACCTACACTTCGTTTAACGGTGGCAACGTCGCGGACACTTTTGTCACGAATCAAAACAATAGTCCTAGAAATTACAATGGTAGCACGGGTTCGGTAAATGCCGGCTGTTCCGACGCGGACGGGGATGGATTCGGTAGCCCGGGCAGCGCCGCTTGCTCAGGCGGACCGCAGACGGACTGCAACGACAATAACCCCAACATCCGGCCCAACCAGTTGGAACAGGATTCTGCCGGCAACTGCGGCGACGGAGCAGACAACGACTGCGACACGCTCGTGGATTGTGCCGAAGCCGGATGCGCGACCGCCGTCCCGGCTTGTATACCCACCGTCTCGGAATGGGGTGTACTGGTCATGGGGTTGCTTACCCTCACCGCTGGAAGTGTCATGCTTCGGCACCGGAGCTAAACGTCAACAAAAACAAAAACACGTTGACACCGGCAGTCCTCGCGGAATTGTGCGAGGCCGCTTTTTCTGTAAATCGCTACTCCGGGGTGCCTTTGCCGTCCTTGTAGACCAGGCGGTGTTTGGGGCACATGCCGTTGGCATACATGGCTATTCCGCAAAGCTCGCATTTGTCGAGGTGGGCCAGGCCAAGCTTCAGTCTTCGAAATGCTGCGGCGGCTTCGTCGAAGTGCTCGCGCTGCGTGATCGCGACGTTGCCGAAAATTCCCCGCTTGCAGTTCTCGCACCAACCGCCTTCCTCCATGTTCCGAAGGCAAATCTCGCAAGATATTTCGCCTGGCGTAACACGAACCCCTTTCGCCAATTGATGAGTGAAGGGCGAGAAGTAAATCTTGCCCTTGTGGAAGCCCGTCTTGCATAGGTCGCAAAACCCATCGGACTTGACGGCCTGCCGGCAGGATTCGCAGCGAAGCACGTTTTCCCCCACTTCGTGCCCGTGATCGATCGTTGTGAATAATAGCTTCGAGGGAATTTTCAGCCCGGCAATCCAGCCGAACCCGCAAGGGTCGCACCAGCCGTCATAGACCGTGGCCTTCTCACAAGTGCAGACGGCGCTGACGGGCGGGACGTCGAGGCAAATGCTCAGCAAGACGTGAGCGGATAGCAGCAAGGTTGTCATGGTCTCCAGAAATTCGTGGACCGGCAAATACCGTGAGTCCGCGCGAACTGAAGTTCGCGGCTCGCCATTCAAATGGCGGCTCTGCCCCTACGGATTGTTGCGCAGCTCGGCGATGACTTCCACTTCGACGGGGGAATTCATGGGCAGCTCGCTCACTCCGACGGCCGAGCGGGCATGGCGGCCTGCCTCGCCGAAAATCTGGAAGAAGAGGTCGCTGGCTCCGTTGGCGACCTTGGGCTGGTCGGTAAAGCCCGGGCTGCTGGCCACGTAGACGCAGACGCGGACGATGCGGGCGATGTTGTCGATGCCTCCGGTGACGGAGGCGATGGCCGCGATGGCGTTGAGGCCGGCGATGCGGCTGGCCGCTGCGGCGTCGGCCAGGGTGACGTCGTGAGGCACCTTCCCCGCGAAGGCGAGCTGGCCGGCCACGAAGCAAACCTGCCCGCTGGTATAGGCATAGCGGCCGGTGACCACGGCGGGGATGTAGCTGCCGATGGGTTTAGCGATATCCGGCAGGAGGAGGCCAAGTTCAACGAGTCGCTGGCTGGGGGTCATGGTTTGCTCCAAATAGTTGTGATCCGGGAGGGAAATATACCAAGAAGGCAATGAGGCAACAGAAAACAAGTTCGAAATTCGAAATTCGAAGTTCGAAAACGAGGGGGAAGGATAGGAGGGACTTCACCGCGGCGGCGCTGAGGACGCGGAGGAATTAAAAGGGCAAGCGTCCAAACATCCAGCCTTTGTTGGGATAGCACTTGCGCACAGGCGCGGATTGGGTTCGTTTTGGCATCTTTTTTGTTTTCGCGGCTCGAAAATCCGTGCTGAGGGGTTCGAAACGCGGTTTCGGTGGGTTCGCCTTAAAAAGGCGATTTGCGGTACGTTTTGACGTAAGTCGATGTTCGAAGCACATACGCAACCTCGTGCGGGCGGATTTCCGCGCCAGCAATAGAATACAACATGCCGGGCGCGCGCATTTTGACGCGAAATCGCGATCAGGAAGCTTTTTTGTAAAGCGAGGATAGAATTGGCGTCATGGTAGCGATGAGCGAAGTTGAAGCCATTTCGCGGCGGATAGTGGAGGAATTTGATCCCGACAAGATCATCCTCTTCGGCTCGCATGCGTATGGGACGGCGCACAAAGATTCCGACGTGGATTTGCTGGTGATTTTGCCATTCGAAGGCAGCGGATTGCGGAAGTCCGTGGAGATACTCACGCGCGTATCGCCGCAATTCCCGATCGACCTCGTAGCCCGTCGCCCGGAAGACGCACAAGGCATCGCAGGCCGTGATTCGATCCTTCGCGAGGCCCTGGACCGGGGAAGATTGCTCTATGAGCGCCAAGGTTAGCGATTGGATCAAAAAGGCGGAGCGCGATTTTGAAACCGCCTGTCGCGAGTTACGGGTCACGTCAGATCCGAATTACGACGCCGTTTGTTTTCATTGTCAGCAATGCATCGAAAAGCTTCTAAAAGGTGCACTACTGAAGTCCGGCGTCGAACCACCATTTGTGCACGACATCGCATACCTCATCAAACTACTTCGTGATTCCGGCACGGAACTAATCGCCGAAGAAGCGGATGTACGACTGCTTAGTCAGAGTGCCGTTGTTTTTCGCTATCCGGGCGAGAACGCATCGAGAGCGGACGCGACAGAAGTTATGTCCATCTGCGAACGCTTGCGAGGTGATTTGCTTGTTCTTCTTGGTGAGAGATTATTGTGACCAAAACGGATCACGATAGTGCTAACATCGCCCCGAGAAGCGAAAACGTTCGACGATGCGAAAGATGCGAGTGCGATCTGTCGGACTTACCCGACGCTGTTCGATGCCCGCAGTGTTCGGCAATCTGCCGGCACCCAGCTTCAACAGGGAAAGCCACAGTCGGAGAACGGCTTCTTGTTCTGAATGTAGTCGCATTCCTTTTGGCGCTGTTTATTGTTCTTCCGGGCCAAAGTCATGGATTTGGTTGGTTTCCATTTGGAGGCTCAGGTCCGGGCCTTGCTGGCGTATGTATCATGATACCACTCCAGGTGATCCTTCCGTTTTGGGCGCTATTTGTGTT
>JBKJYI010000573.1:0-5169 GCA_046715855.1 Phycisphaerae bacterium | reverse complement strand
CTACCAAGCCAACCGAACCCGGCGTCGTGCTCACCCAGGCCGACACCCAGGGCATCGACGTGAGCAAATTCCGCCTGCCCGAGCTTGTCCACTACCCCTCCTTCGACGGCACGAAAATCCCGGCATTTATGTACCTGCCGGCCGACTACCAGAAGGGCAAGAAAATCCCGTTCATCATCCAGTACCACGGCGGCCCCGAGTCGCAGTTCCGCCCCTCGTTCACTCGCGTATTCCAGTATTTCGTTTCGCAGGGATACGGCGTCCTGGCACCGAACCCGCGCGGCAGCAGCGGATACGGCAAGGCGTTTATCGAAGCGGACAACTACAAAAATCGCGAGAAGAGCGTGAAGGACGGCATCTGGGCGGCAAAGTTCCTGGTTGAGCAGGGTTACTCCGAGCCCAAAAAGATTGCGGCCTGGGGCGGCAGCTACGGCGGGTTCATGACCATGGCCGTCATCACCGAAGCGCCGGAACTTTTCGGCGCGGCCTGCAACGTCGTCGGCGTGGTCAACTTCGAAACCTTCCTCGAGCAAACCAAGGACTACCGCCGCGCCCTTCGCGAAGCCGAATATGGCCCGCTCACCGATCGAGAATTCCTCAAGTCAATCTCTCCGATCCATAAGATCGACCGCATCACCACGCCGCTCATGATCGCTCATGGCCTCAACGACCCGCGCGTACCCGTCGGCGAAGCGATGCAGATCGCCGTGGCCTTGAAAAAGCGCGGCACCGATGTGGAGGAACTCTACTTCCCCGACGAAGGCCACGGCTTCGCCAAGGAAGACAACCGGCTGCTCTATTACCAGGAACTGGCCAAGTTCTTCGACGCCCACTTGAAGCAGACGACGGGCTCAGCGACCAAACCATCACAAGGATAGGCTCAATTTCGAAATGAATGTTGGCTTCCAGCCCCGCAAGTCTCTCTCGGCTTGCGGGGTTTTTCGCTAGTCCAGCCACTGCTTCTTGTCTTTGAGCTTCATGGGCACGTACTCGCCGGTGAGGTATTCGAGATCCTTGGAGATCATCGCTTCAACCTCCATCTTGAAGCCGTTGTCGAGCATCTTCTTGATCTCCTTCTGCCACGGCTTCTTGCTCGCAAACCACGGGTAGGCCGCGATCTGCTTGGCCCGCTTGATGTCTGTCGCATCAAGCTCGATCTTCACGTCGTCGCTCATGTCGCAGCGCTCGTAGTCGTAGCTCGACACGCCCAGAAACACGGCGTCGGGGATGGCCATCCGCCGCGACTCGTACGCGAGGTTGATCGAGCCGTGCTTGATGACCGAGTAGATGTAATACCCCCACGGGTCGTTATCGAGCAGCACGAAGACCGGCAGCTTGAGCTCGTCGTGCATTCGCCTCAGTAGCCGCCGCATCCCCCGCGCGGGTTGGCCCCCGCCGTGCGAGAGAATGCAGTTGTGGGTCTGCCAGAAGCGGTCCTCGTGAAACCGCCGCCAGACCGTGTCCTTTTCGACGTGCAGGATAAACTTCGCCGTGCACTTTTTGAATTGGATCACGTCCGGCTCGCAGATGCTCGGCACCGCGTAGCCGGCGCTGCCCATCGCGGAGCAGTCCAGCGTGCTGCCTGCGTCCACCAGCGTCAGCGGCCCTACGAGGTTTCCGCGATTGCTCGCGAAAACGTGCAGCTCCTCCCGCAGCGCATCGATGGCCACCTCGACGTCCTCGATGATGGGGTCGGACTCGGCCTGATCGTCGAAGGTTTTCTCGTTCGTGCCTTTGATGGTGTGCTTCGAAAGGTAGTAAATCTGCCGGATGCTGGCCGTCTTGCCGCGTTCGATCAGTTCCTTGCACTTGGCCGAAACCAGCAGCGTCTGCATGAACCGCTTGGCCTGCCCATAGTTGAAAAAGCTCCGCGACTGCTTTACGTCGCCCATTTCGACGTGGCGCGTTTTGTCGTTAAACGCGACATTGGAAAGCACCCGCGCCGGAATCATCACCTCCGGATCCTTCTTCTTCGCCGCCTGCTCGACCACGGCTCTGGCCAGCGATTCGAGCTTCACCCCCGCTTGGGTATGGGTGGGCTTTTGGGATTTCGGGACTCTAATCTTGGCAGGCATTGATATTCCTCGACTTTCGATCTCGTCGTGTACTGCGATTACAATCGTATCATGAACAAATCACAAAAAAAGCTCATTCTAATCTTTATCATCGTTGTTGCTTGGCTCGCCCACAGCCAATTCTGCGAGTGGCATTGCGATGGACAGCGAGGTGACATTCTTACAATGGGAGACGTCACTCTGGATACGGAAGCTCCGTACAATCCCTATGATCGAGCTCCGCGTTCGATTCTGCTCTATGTCGTGCTGGGATTGTTCTTGCCGATTGCGCTACTCGCTGCGGCTGGTTATCTTTGGTTGGGTTGGTTTCCACGGAAAGCCAAACACGATTCTACACCAACACCTTCGCCATCGCGGGATGTCGTTGAGTAAAATCTAATCGGTCAGACGTTTAGGCGCTGTTTTGTTCAACATTCGTTTGCCAGATGAAGCATCGATCGCGTGACGAATACGTCGGCATCTACGAGTTCCTTCAAAGTAAAGTCGCCGCCCCCACGTCCATGTGCAATCTTATTTCGCTTGTCGAAAAGGTCGTTACGTCGTTTGCTCGCTGCTTTGTCATATGCAAAGCTCGATGTCAAAAACTCTGTCGAAGAGCATTCTGCGCTGGTCTTTATCCAATGCTCGGGGTTTGATCCAGGTCCATATTGCCGGGCGTTTATAGTAATCTGTATCTGTACCCTTCTTGACCTCGGGCTCTTCGGTCACAACTTCTAATTCTACTGGGTCGTCCCCCCAGTCCTTATCTGAATTCAGGGGTCCCATCGGGTGGCGATAATAAAGAAGCGACTTGAGTACATCTAACTCGAACTGTTCAAGGGAACCCAGCAAAGGAACGAACGCCGACGCGATACAGAACTTTGCTCCTTCGTCCCACCCGGCACCACTTCGCTCGACACCAACCCGTTTTGCATTTGGATTGACAATCGAACTGCTTTTCCTGTTTGCTGATGACCAGTCCTTGCCAAGCGCGATTCTCCACTGTTCGGCAACAGCCCAACTGATTAGCGAAAAAGGCTCATCCGACTCCCATTCCTGTGCTTCGACACTAAGCCCTTGGGAAGTCAACCACTCGTGGACGTGCTGGGCGGTTTTGGCGAAAGGCAACGCCCTAGAGCGTGTTATGGACTTTTGTGAGGGTAAGCCGATGTTTGGGGCATGGCAAGGAAGCCTTACCCAAGTGACGTCAAGGATGACGAATGGGCGTTTGTCGCGCCGTATCTGACGCTGATGCGGGATGATGCGCCACAGAGGGAGCACGACTTACGCGACGTGTTCAATGGTTTGCGTTGGATGGTGCGGACAGGTGCGCCCTGGCGCTACATACCCAACCATTTTCCGCCGTGGGAGGCCATTTATCAGCAAACGCAGCGATGGATCGCGGCCGGCGTTTTCGAGGCCATGGTCCATGATTTGCGGCTGATCTTACGGATGGCCGCCGGGAAAGAGCCGTATCCCAGCGCCGCCATTCTCGACAGTCGCACGTTGCAATCGACGCCCGAAAGCGGTCATCGCGGGGGCTATGACGGAGGCAAGAAGAAAAAGGGAACGAAGGTCCATTTGGCTGTCGATACGCTGGGGAACCTCTTGGCGCTGCACGTCACGCCCGCGAATGAACAGGACCGCGAGCAAGTCGGGACACTGGCCAAGCAAGTGCAGGAAGTAACCTGCGGCAATGTTCAATTGGCCTATGTGGATCAAGGCTACACCGGTGATCAACCGGAGGCCGATGCCGCAGACGAGGGAATTGAATTGAGCGTGGTGAAGCTCGACAAGGCGAAACGCGGGTTCGTCTTAATGCCGCGACGCTGGGTGGTGGAACGCTCCTTTGCGTGGGCGACTCGGTTCCGGCGACTGGCCAAGGACTACGAGCGGTTGCCCAGCACGGTTGCCGGGCTGCATATCGTGGCCTATCTATGTTTAATGCTGAAAAACCTTATGCAGGTAATTCAACAAAGTGCATAACACGCTCTACGCTCAAGAACCGAACACACTGCATCCCGAATGGCTTGCACTTGATTGAGTCCCACGCCCATAATTGGAGAGGCATCTGAATTGGAAGTCATTTTGACGCCCTTAGGAAAACTGCTCCATCCAGCGAAGTTTATCGCCGACCGTGCCGATCGTAACCGGCAATGACAGACTTTTCGAGAAGGTGGTATTGATCAGGTCGCTTCAGCGACCTTGCCCCGCCGAAGGCGGGCGTAGGCCAGGCCTTTTAGGCCTGGTTCTGAGGGCGGAAACAGATTCTCTCTTTGTAGCCCGTTTCAACGGGCTTTTCTTTCGATTCAGGAAGCCCGTTGAAACGGGCTGCAAGAATTGGTTTATCGATCCGGCCTCAACCGGCCCTAAAAGGGCCGGCCTAAGCCGCTTCGCGGGCAAGCCCCGTGGAACGGGGCTCAATACTCGTCCTGACGTCCGCGCCGATGTTCGAATTAGCGGAGCGAGCGGGCCGAGGATTTCTTTGCCGCCTTTTTCTTAGGTGACTTTATGGACCTGACTCTGGCCTTCGTATTTTTTTTCGACGCAGCCTTCTTGGCCGCCGCTTTTTTCGGCGGCTTGCGCTTGGGTGCGCCCGACGCTGTTGCCGCCCCTTGTCGGGCGGACTCATACACTTGGATGTACCGATCCGCAGGCATGCGCCGCACCACTTCCCCGATCAGGTCCAGCGCCAGATCCCCAACCTTCTTGAACCGGATGCAGCACTTGCCCATGTCCAGCTTTCTGCCGGTCTTGGCCCACGCCGAGCGAAACCACTTCTCCTCGTCGCTCTCCCCGTAGCAGCCCATCAAGTAAACCGACATGTGATTCTTCTGCGACGCCAGCGCGGCAAACGGAAGCGGCTGCCGCGGGTCGCAGTGATACCCGGCGGGGTACACGCGGTGCGGCACGTTGTACCCGATCATGCCGTACTGCATGCCCTCTTCATAGTTCTTGTCGAGATTCTTGAGGATCACGTCGCGCACGGCCTGAATCGCCGCCCGGCGATCAGGGGGCAACTCGGCCAGATAGTCCTTTACGGTCGTCGCTTTGCTTTGCATGGTGTGGAGTTTATCGCTCGCGGCAAAAGGTGAAAAGCAGTTCGGGCCAATCG
>JBKJYI010000572.1:0-2754 GCA_046715855.1 Phycisphaerae bacterium | reverse complement strand
GACCCGGAGCCGCTGCGCCGACTCCCTTCAACTCGAATAAGCCGAATTAATGCCCAAAGAACACGCTTGTTTTGGGGCTAGTGCTGCCCTTACGCAAACATCAGCCGAAGCGTTGAGGTTCGTGGTTTGGACCTCGAGCCAAACCCGCGCCGGAACAGAGCCGAGGAGGATCTCTTGACCGTTGATGGTCGTACCCTTCGGGTAATCAGTAGGCGGCACAGTCTTGGGTGGAACGGGTTGAAGAATGAGCACTCCATCGCCAGGAAGCCCGCCTTGGGCCATTGCGGCTGTCGAGTACGAAAAATGCAACGCCACGATAATCAAGAACAAATACGGAGTCGGTTGGCGGCGATAGCGCAGCTTGGCGGCGATGAGGAGAAGCATGCCGAGGGCGATCATTCCCCAGACGTTGGTTGCGGGGATTCGCGGAGCGCAGGAGCCGGTGGACTCTTCGCAGGCTTCGTAGCTTTCGCAGGGCGGATCGCCGGGGCCGCAGAGGCCGCTCGCCTTGCATACTTCCGGGCCGTTGCAATACAGGCCGTCGTCGCAGTGATCATCGGTCGCGCAGACCGGACAGGCAGGGCCGCCGGAGTCGGGGCAATCCAGATCGGCCTGGAACACTGCGCTGGGCGCATACGTCGCGCACTCCACCGCTGACACGCCTTCCACACACCCTGTTGAACCTGTGTTTACTCCATAGCAGCACCGGCCACAGGGAACGGTGATTTTTGCTCCGTTGAATGCGGCAATGGGTATATACCAGTCGGGTGGTGGGTTACCACTGAGCAAATATGTGTCGCCCTCAACGAAGCCGATCGTGTAGGTTCCCTTGGCCCCCGCGGGTACGTCTATGACCCAAGTTCCCATATAGCTTGGGTTAAGGTCTTGTAAAAAATCGCCTTCCATCCCCGAGACCGAAAACGCATATCCAGGCCCATGGCAGCAATCACCTGAAGCTGCGTAATCGGCATCAGTTCCAATCCAACGGTCATCGCACCAGTCATAAAATCCTGGATAGCAGTGGCCACCTGAACACGAGGAGGGCTCTCCTCGATTGCAGTTGTTGGTGATTCCGCTCATGGTGGCACGGCAGTCAGACTTCGCGCTGCAAGGCGCTAACGCAGTTCGAAGGTGTGCGCCACCGGATGGAATACCGTCGCACTCGGCGTTTCCGCCATCTAGCCCTGCATAGTAATCCAGACTCGCATGCACCGTCATAAGGTTAGCCGACGCCCAGCCGGTGACGTGGATTTCGAACCAGACGCGGGCGGGGACCGAGCCGAGGGTGATTTCCTGGCCGACGATGGTGGTGCCGGGAGGATAATCCGATGGCGGCACGGTTTTGGGCGCGACAGGTTGGAGGGTGATGGAAGGGCCGCCGGATTGGGCATGGGCAAGGCTTGTGGCTGCTAGCAAGGGAAACAGGAGGGCGCAGTAGGAACGTGCGCGATAAGATCGGGGTGCCCTCATGAAGGTTGCCTTTCACAATGGTGAGTTGACGAGTTTAGCGGGTTGAAGGGGAAATTGGAAGGTCGTCGTAAACTGGGAGAAATGGACTCACCTTTGACATCATCGAAGTACTGAGCTTTGACCCCCCTGTAGTCCCCCTGCGAGGAGGGACGGTTTTGCGTCAAGCGCAGAATCGTCTCGCTGCAACTGGGGGTTTGGACGCCAATTGGTCGTCCGCGCGAACTGAAGTTCGCGGCTCGCTATCAGCGGGCGGGGATTTGGACGGTGGCCAGGCCCATCGCGACGCTGTCGGCGAACTCAAAGACTTTATCGAGGCCGGTGACCAGGAAGATGCCCCAGACGTTGGGGTCGATGCCGCAGAGGACCAGGCGGCGGCGGTGGCTGATGAGCTGCTTGCGGAGCTTCAGGAGCTTGGCGATGTTGGATGAGTTGACATATCCGACGCCGGAGAAGTTGAGCACGATGTCGCGGTCGGCGCGCTCGGCCGTCTGGTCGATGAGGGCGGCGAGATCGTCGGTGAAGCCGGGATCATCCTGCAGTTCGGCGACGGTTATTTTTTCCGACCAGTTTTCGATGGACACAGCGAAGCTCTCCGTGACGACGATGCGAAGGCTAGAGTCGGTTCGCGGACGTGTCAACACGGCGCGACGGGCGCAGCGGCGGAGCCCGCCCTACTTTTACCGGGAACGGACGAGGGATTTGTGGTCGATGGACAAGCGCTTAAGGGCGGGGGCGGCGTCTGCAAGCCAGCGATCCGCGTCGCCGTAGTAGCCAGCGGTGGGCTTGAGGCCGTCATGCTGGCGGCACCAGTAGTCATTGAACGATCGCATGTAGAGCTCGCGGACGTATTTGCTGCACATGCTGGCCCGGGCGATGCAGAAGGAGTGCTCTTCGCCTTTGACGGTGAAGTCGATGTCCACGGTTTTTGTCTGATCGCGGAGGCGGTAGGCGCTGCGGTTGGGGGATTCTTCGACGATTTCGAGGGCGAAGTGCGGAAACGCCGTTTGCAGCGGCTCGCGGTAACGGACGCGGCCACCGAGGTGATCGACGCAAATGCGCACGTGACCGCGCGTGCAGCGGTTGAGGATGCGATCGACGAGGCGAAGGACGCGGCCCATGACCAGCGATGACTTGTTGCCGATCTTGTCTACCAGCCCGTTGAAGTGCCCTTCGGGCACCGGGTCGCAAAAGATTACGGCGAGTTAGACATCGTTTTAGCCCAAGTCGCGGCGCAAGGCGGTGGTGCGGGGGGGAATGTAGCCGACGCCGTCGCCTGCGGGGATC
>JBKJYI010000571.1:0-3981 GCA_046715855.1 Phycisphaerae bacterium | reverse complement strand
GCCATGGCCCTCATGCTGGGGCGGCCCGGACCAGTCGATCACGGCGAGGCATGCCGCGCCCGTGAGTTGTTCGACAAGGGAGACTTCGCGGCCGCTGCCAATGCCTGGCCTCGCGGCACCTTTGCGCAACAGTCTCGGATGTGCCGCACGCTGGCCAAGGGCGGCGGCAAGGCCCGGGATGCGTGGCGGGTGGTCGATCACACGCTACGAAAACTTTTCTTGTCAGCCTTTCAGAGCGATTTGTTCAATCGCGTCCTGGCGCGGCGAATCGAAAGCAATCTGTTCGATCGAATGGAAACGGGGGATGTCGCATACAAGCACGTCAATGGAGCCTGTTTCCGGGTCGAGGATGGCGCGGTGGAGCAGCCGCGATGCGACGCGTTCGAGATTTCGCCGACTGGGCCGCTCTTTGGCTCGCGCATGACTGAGGCGACGGGCCTTCCCGGGGAGATGGAGCAAGCCGTGCTGGCCGAGTCGGGAGTGGATGCGGAGTTGTTGTCGGGGCGTGACAGCGGGCGGTTGGACGGTGGCCGGCGATCGATTCGCGTGCCGCTTAACGACTTGCGATACGATGTGGGCACGGACGAACGGGGACAATTTCTGAAACTGGAGTTCGTGCTGCCGGCCGGGGCATATGCTACGGGCGTGGTGAGGGAAGTTAGTAAGTAATGGTTTAGAACGGTTCGAAGCCGCAGGGCATCATCGGGTCCATTGCCAGCATCTACTCGATTTTCTGCGATCCGATAATCAGGGCGTAAACGATGGCGGCGGCTGCGAGGGCGAATGTGATGGCGACCTTGCTTTGAAGCCGCTGCGCCAGGATCCCGGGTTCGGGATGGTCGTCGGTGCGGTTGGCCCAGAGGGTAAGTCCCGCAAAGCAAAGTGCTCCGGGCACGCCAAAGTAAAGAATGAGAAGAATAGCCGGATCGGTCATGGCGGGGCGATAGAGGAGCATGAAGGCGGCGAGGCCAAACGATGCCAGTCCTAGCCAAACGCTAAACAGTGCGAGCATGGTGGTCGCGACTCATGAGGCTCCGGCCTGCGAATAACCACTACGGCCGGTGGCTTGCACGGCCGGACTCACCTGCCGCTATCGGAGAGGGGGGGACTCGTTCTGAGCAAATTCCTCAACCTCTGCCGGAGCCTCAGTTTATCGCCCAACTTACGAAACGACAAGGACTTCGCTCGTCTCAGTGATGTGCTGTTCCTCCACGGTTTTTTACTGTCTCGGGACGCGTTTTGAGGGCAGTTTGAGGGCAGTATTCACTAGAGTTAACCCCGGTGAGATGTACAGAACAACCAGCGTTGCAACCCCTTCATCGCTTGCGGACGTTATTGGTGATGTCGAACGTCAATGGATTGCTATAACTCGCGCATTTGCCTCAACGAAAGCCAGTTTCCTCTTGATCATTTCTTGCGGACCTACCCCCTAAAGCACGGGATCTAATTTATCCGTTGAGTCAGTAGCATCCGGGAACTATTCGGTTGACTAGTCTATCATCTTCTGATAGAAAGCGCTCATGATCGAGTCTTCCGGAGTGTGAGCGTGTACAGGCGGTCGGAGCAAATCGAAAATCGCCTTCATACCCTCGTCCGATTGATCCGGGAGGGAAAGTACTCCACTCCGATGCTGGCTGCGGCTCTCAATGTCTCCCCACCCACGATTTCGCGGTGCCTCGCCGCGCTACGAGAGCGTGGCTATTCGATCCGGGCGGTCAATGACGGCGGTAGTTGGTCCTACGAACTAGCTGGAAAGCCGGGAAAATCGAACCGCAAGAAGGGCGGTGCAACGTGACCGCTCGAATCGACAAGGCGTGGTGCGACGAGTTTGGGATTCCTGGCAAACGACTGGGCTGCTTTTTCGCGAGCGTGGACGATCTTCGCGAGCAGGAGACGGCTGCGCCCCATGCCCACGTTCTTCGGCGCGCGTTCGGCCTACTCGAACTGGATGGAGTGCTTTGCGATCAGGCGGCACCGCTCGTCTATTTCAAACAGGTGACCGAGATTCAGTCGGCGGATGTGCTGGACTTGCATCGCCGGTTCTGGAATCACGGCGGTGCGCCGCTTCTAGTGATCATCTCGCGGCACGAAGTGCAAATCTACTCTGGATTCTCCCGTCCGACACGACAGGCTGATTTGACTGGCCTTCCAAGCTTGGTGGCAACAATCGAGCGGGCGTCGGTGGCGCTTCGCGAGTTCTTACCGTCTGTGGAGTCAGGAGAATTCTTCCGTCGGCATGCGAAGTCATTCAACTCAGCAGATCGGGTTGATCGAGCTTTGCTCGACAATCTCAAAGCGACCCGTGAGGAGCTAGCCGCCGTCGAAAGCCGAAGGGCAAGTTCTGACACCTTGGATGCTTTCTTGTGCCGGCTCGTATTCACGTGTTATCTCTTCGACCGAGGGGTCATTGGAAGCGGTTATCTGAAGGCCGCAGGGCTTCCAGAACTGCCCCACCTTCGCGACGTGCTTGCTATCAAACCACGCTCGGAGGCTAGGGCGGCGTTATACAAGTTGTTCTCGCAGCTCGCGCGAGACTTCAATGGCGATCTGTTCATTGATAATCTCAATGACGAAGCTGCCGTTGTGACCGCAGCGCATCTGGATGTTGTAGAAAAATTCTTTCGCGCCACGGACGTAAAGAGCGGTCAGGGAGCGTTTTGGCCTTACGACTTTGGCGTCATTCCGATCGAGACGATAAGCGCCATTTATGAGCGATTTTTGAAGCAGACCGACAAGAAAGCTGGATCGTTTTATACGCCACGATTCCTGGCGGAGCTTGTCCTTGACGTGGCACTGTCGGACCGTGCATCGCTGCTCGGCCTACGGTGTTTGGACCCTGCGTGCGGGTCGGGGATTTTTCTCGTCGGCTTGTTTAACCGAATGGCCGAGGAGTGGAGACGCGCGCATCCGTCGGCACGAAATGATCGGCGCGCCCGTGAGTTGAAGCAATTGCTCCGCTCGTACATTTTTGGAGTCGATGTCAATCCAACGGCATGCCGCATTACTGCATTTAGCCTCTACCTAGCATACCTGGACCAATTGACGCCACGAGACATCCAAGAGTTGCAGGCCAAGGAGCCCGGCTTTCTGCCGCGACTTGTCAACTGCATGGATCAAAGGAGTTCCGACGCCAGTACCGGTACCATCTGGTGCGGAGATTTCTTTCGGGAGGACGCGCCCTATCCAACGAACGTTGATCTCGTTATCGGTAATCCGCCCTGGGGGAGCACTGCCGGTGAAGGCGCACCCGCCAAGGAATGGTGTGACCAAAGACAGTTGGTGGTCCCCGATAAGCAGATCGCCGCAGCGTTCGTTTGGAAGGCCGCTGCGCACGTGTCCGATGCCGGGCGAATCTGCCTAGTACTCCCGCACGGCGTGCTGTTCAACCATAGTGGCCCGGCGCTCGCATTTCAGAAGGCCTTTGTTCAGCAACACGCCTTGGATCGTGTGCTCAATCTGACGGACTACCAGTCTTTCCTGTTCAGCGAAGCGCGGCATCCTGCGCTCGTGCTGAGCTACCGACCGCAGGAACCAGTTCGCGGCCACACCACAGATTACTGGGTGCCGAAGACAGATTGGAAGGTTAAGAAAGCGGAGATTATCACGGTTGCGGAACAGGACCGAGTGTCGATCAAACTCGATGATATTCTCCGGGACCTTGAAGCAGAAGATGCGCCTCAGATTTGGAAACGAATGTCATGGGCCACTTCGCGCGATCGGAGGCTCCTTGATCGCTTGATCGCGTTACCGCGATTACGGGATCGGGTCCGCCAACGTCGCGATAAGGACAGTCGTAAGCCGTGGCTGATTGCCGAGGGGTTTCAACCTTTTGGTAAGAACGATGATCCGGATGAGGCAGTGATGCTTGAACTGCCATCGGACTTATTCATCGAGGCGAGTTCGCCCTTGTTGCAGCTTTTCCTACTCCAAGACGAATGTACCAAACGAGCGAAGAGAGTTAGGGTTCGGGGTCGTTCCAAC
>JBKJYI010000570.1:0-2986 GCA_046715855.1 Phycisphaerae bacterium | reverse complement strand
GCCCTGGCCATCGAATACGAAGGTCTGGATCCCGGCGACTTCGACACCCTCCACGTCACCGGTGATACAACACTCAATGGCCGACTCGAAGTCCACTTCCGCGGCGGGTTTTCGCCCAGTGATCCGGCCGCATTCATCCAGTCGCAGGATTTCATCGAAGCCGAGGGCGGCATCACCGGCGACTACGCCCAGCGCATCTACGCCTTCCCCGACCTCTTCGCCGACTTCGACAACGACGGCGACAAGGACCTCTCCGACGTGGCCGACTTTCAAAATTGCATCGGCCTGTCGGGCGGCGAACTTCAACCCGTTTGCGCCCGCGCCGATTGGGAAGACAATGGAATCATCAACGAAGTGGAGATACGAGAGCTGACCGCCCGGATGATGGGCCCAGAATAAGCTTGCTTGAATTCGAAGACGATTTTTACAAATCAGGAGGACGACATCATGTGGAAAGCAATTCGAAATAACAGTGTCCTGGGCATTCCGATTTGCTTGATCTTCGTTAGCGCTGCCAAACCCGCGCAGGCCACATGTCCGGCCAGCCTGACGAACTTCACGTTGCGAGGACGCGGGCAGGCGACGGTCTTTTCCCCTAATGGAACCGTACTCTGTCATGATAATAGATTGAATTTCACCGGTGCCCCGCAGTCTTTTGAATGCGCTTTTGACTTCCATCCGACTCATCCTCCAGTGATCGCATTGGCAGACCTTAACGTTTCCGTGAGCAGCACCTCCATCACAATCTCGGGCGCTGCGACAGCACAAAATCACGGATTATCAGCACGGTGCCTTGCACTTATTTCGCTCGATGAGGCCTCCGTCGAGGTGGTCG
Organism: Phycisphaerae bacterium; assembly: GCA_046715855.1. Taxonomy (GTDB): domain Bacteria; phylum Planctomycetota; class Phycisphaerae; order UBA1845; family UBA1845; genus CAZAMB01. Next base: position 2,151 of record JBKJYI010000570.1, on the reverse strand, counting down.
GGGGCACCGTCGTAGCTACGGGAACACTGACTACGCGAACCGTCAATAGTATAGGGCAAGAAACGGTGACTGTGATGCAGATCAACCCTAACGGCTCTCCTACGACGCCGGGCAACCGGGTTCACATCCCTTTCGGGGTAGGTGCGGACAGCAACGGGGGAATCGTCGAGGCTGAGGCTATTGCCACGGTGACCGTCAGGCCATTCACTCCAGGAGAACCCACAATCTATTCCTGGAACTCTTCGTCGGGCGGCTCCTATAATGCGCCGATTAACTGGAACCCGGATTGCGGCGCGCCGCCGGTCCACAGCGGTCCCCGCAGCGACACGGCGTTCTTCAACTTGCCCACCAATAGTCTTATCCCGATCTCCGGGTCCGGCATGACGGCCGGGCGCTGGTTCGTCTCCAACAGCATGATTGACTTCAGCGGGACAGCTCAATTGTTCGCGGCCGCGCCGGTCAACTCCCTGATCGTTCAGGCCGGTGGACAGCTTCGGCTGTCAGGCTTCCTGACCAGTATTGATGCGTTGATCAACTCCGCGTCACCGTCCCCTGAGGCGCGGGTGGAGGTGCCATTGGCGGGCAGCTGGAACAGTAGCGGTACGATCAGAATCGGACGAGGAACACTCGATGTCGCCGCGGCAACCGCCTCAGCGGATCAACTTCTGATAGGCGCCGGAAACGCCCCCGGCACCGTACGCGCCCGGGCTGCGGCGACGTTCGATGTTGCAACGAAAGTCGTCGTAGGGGACACGCATCAGGGCACGCTGGAAGTCTCCGCGGCGCAATTCACCACCGACGATCTTACGGTCGGAAAGTTGGCCACCGGCAACATGGACATACTTGATGGCGGCGTGGTTAGGGCGACCCAAACTGCGGTGGGCCCCGGACGTATCCGCATCGCCGACGCCAATCGGCCTCGACTGGAAACCGGCGAGCTTGTCGTCGGACGAACCGATGGTTCTGGTGAACTGGTCATCGAAAACGGCGGCGCTCTCACGCCCATTCAACCCACGAGTCTGAACTTCGTCGATTTGACCATCGGCGACGGCGGCTTGGGCGCCGTGCGCGTGCAAGGCGCTGGATCCATTCCTTCCGAGATCCTTAACGCCTTCCTGCGCGTCGGGCACGGTTCCACGGGAACTTTGGAAATTTTCCATGGTGCCAGAGTGACAGCGCAAGAGGTTCAGGTCGGGTTGCCTACGGGCCGCGGAACCATCAACCTTTTCGATATTGGCCGGCAGAACTCGAACAACCCGACGCTGGAAGTCGCCGGGCTGTTGAACATCGCCGGCGGAAATGTGCAAATTAGCGATGGAGCCTTGCTGGTAGCCGACAGCTTGCGAATGACCACGCAACTCGCGGATGTACCCATCGCCCCGCAAGTTCAGGTCTTGGGAGCCAGCTCGTTGGGTTTCGCCAGCTCCTTGAGGGTGTTGGCCGATTCGCAAATCAGCGGGAATGACGGCTTCCTTTTTGTTGGACCAGGCGGAAAGGTTGAGCTTCAGCACGGCCTTGCCCTCACTCCCGAAACCAATGCTTTCATCGAAGTGAACGGTGCAGATTCGATCCTGCTTGTGGACGACTTTCTGCAACTTTTGCCTGTAACGTCCGGAGGACTGGCGTCCATGCGCGTTTTCAACGGGGCGGAGCTTAAAAAGCTTACACCGGCCGGCAACGTCGCCCTCACCGTGGGCTCAGTCAGCGGCGGCCTGGGGTTCGTGCACATCGGTAATGCGCCAGGCGCCATCACTCCCCCGGCTACTATAGAGGTGGGAAACTTCGAACTGGCGCGCGGCTTTGTTCATGTCGGTCCCCAAGGTCTTTTGACGGCCGAAGAGTTCGCTGTTGGACTTCAAAGAATCTGTATCCTGCATCTCGAGGATGACACCGGCAGCACACCCAGTCTCATCTGTCAGTCGCTGACTGTCGGCCCACACGGCGTGCTCGAAATGTGTCCCGTTGCTCAAATTCAGGCCCAGATTCGGATCGATTTGCTCGGTACCTTCCTTGGAACAGGCATTCTCAACGCACCCATCGTTACCCAGGGCGGTCGAATGGTCTTGAACAATCGCGTGCTTGGCCCGGAATGCCTGGCCACTCCCTTGGCGACCGCGGCGCCCTTTCCGAATCAGGGTGAGGGCTGCTTGA
>JBKJYI010000569.1:0-2744 GCA_046715855.1 Phycisphaerae bacterium | reverse complement strand
CGCTGTGTGCAGCTCGTCGAGGGCGGTGCCAAGGGCTGTCACTGCGGCTTCGTCGGGAGTTCCTTTGGCGAGCGCTGCCTCTATGTCTTTGGTTGTTTTTTCGATTCGAGGCCGCTCTTTCGCCAGGTTGGCCAGCACCGGCGATTCGAGGTACCAAAGGTCTTCTTCACCGACAGCAAAACGGGCTTCCCCTCCGCCTGCCAGATTGCCGGTGGCGGATTTTTCGTCCACAAGGCGAATGCTCTGCAATTCGATCTTCAGGGCCTCGGCCATGCTCAACAAGGGAGCGAGGGCGTCGATTTTTTCGGCAAGGGCAGGCGCTGCGCCCTGCAAAAGTTTTAACTGTTCCACAAGCTTATGGACCGCCGCGAAAACGTCGCCGGATGCCTCCGCCTGTGCGTCGGTGAGGAATTCCGAGGCCTTTTCGAGGTCTTTTTCGGCCAGGGCGGCGTTGAAGTCAGCGACGAGCGTGCGGATTTCTTTTTCAGCATCAGATTCGCCGGCCTCGCGCGCAGGTTGGGTTTCGGCGTCGGCCGCTTCGGCGCCCTTGGGGCTTGCGGGCGCTTTGGCCCCTGCGTTTTTTTCGCCGCCATCTGCAAGCTTGCGAAATGGCCGCCACTCCGCGGTGCCCTTGGCGATATTGGGATCGTGCCAGGACTGCGCGGTAGGGAGCAGGGGCGCATCGTCCGTTCCGAGATTCGTGTAGAGCGAAGGCGTCGGCTCAGGCGGTTTGCATGCGCCGATCAGCGATATCAGGACCACCACTGGCCAGCCTGTATTTCGATTGCGGCAAATCATAGAAAATCTCTGCGTGGAAGGATAAGCAAACACCTCACTCTGGCTCATGACCATAGTCACTAACTCGCTGCCGGTCAACGCGTGGGCCAATTGCGGCTGGGCGGGCTAATGGTGCGAAAAGGGAGCATCGATAGAGCGAAAAGCGGTGGGCGTACCACTTGGCGAAGACGCCCAATGTCTGGAGTGCGTAGACCGTGGAGCGGCGCAGGCTGATGCTGCTCGCTTCGTCGAAATAGCGCACGGGGACGGGGACGTCGCCGACCTTGAATCCGAAATGGACGCTCTGGAGCAGGAACTGGGAGTCGAACACGAAGTCGTCGCTGTTGCGTTCGAAAGGCACGGTTTCGAGGACGGCCCGAGTGTACGCCCGAAAGCCGCTGTGCCACTCGCCGAGGTTCTGGCCGGCCAGGATGTTCTCGATGAAGGTGAGCCCGCGATTGGCAAAATATTTGATCGGCGGCATGCGGCCATCGAGCGTTTCGGCCCGGGTTCGGATGCGGTTACCGAGGACGACGTCGCAGATGCCGAGCTTGAGGAACGCGACGGCGTGCGGGACGACGCGGGCGTCGTATTGGTAGTCGGGGTGGAGCATGACCACGTAGTCCGCGCCGCGGGCGAGAGCCTCGCGGTAACAGGTCTTCTGGTTGGCGCCGTAGCCGCGATTGCGGTTGTGGCGCAGGAGCGTAACGGCCAGACGCTCCGCGATGCGAACGGTGTCGTCGGTGCTGGCGTCGTCGCAGACGATGATTTCGTCGACGTGGGCGCGGTCGAGATCGGCCAGGGTCCGCTCCAGGGTGTTGGCGGCGTTGTAGGCGGGGAGGACGACGATGACGCGGCTGGCCATGGAAGGATGCTAAAGGCGTGAGACCTTTCCATCTACTTCGGCGCCGTAAGCGCTGCCAGGTCTCGGTTAGTCGCCGCCAAAAGATTTTGAATTTCGGCGAGGTCGAGGAGGTCTACGTCGGCGTCGGCGTCGAAGTCGGCGAAGCGGCAGCCGGGGCCGGCGTCATTGTCCGGTCCGCCGTTGATGCCGAGGCGTTCGTTGGTGAGGCATTCTTGAAAGAAGTAAAAGTCATCCTGTGCGACCGCGCTGTTGCTGTCGTAGTCTCCGCTGGAGTCGGCCGGTGTCACACCATACCTGATGTAATCCCAAGCGTTTTCACAAGGAAGCGAATATGATCGCCCCTGCCATACGATTTCTGAGTCGTGCGCTGGGAACGGACCCTCGGGAATACCTTCATCAATCAGGTAGCCGTCGATGTAGAACGTGTACTTGTCAAGATCAAGGTCGACCCTGTAGGTGTGGGCGACACCTGATTCGATCTCGATGAAGAAGATGGGAAGGTCGGGGTCGCGATAAAATTGAATTAGATCGCGGGAAATTGTAATGTGGTAGGCAACACCCGCGTTGTTGCCCAAGACGAGCACGATGGGGGAAACCGTAGGGAATCCCTGACCTGTCCCCATCGGTCTTCACCCGAAATTCCGTGAAGAAATCGGTTGACCCATTGAACGGAACAAGCGAACGCCGGTAGGCGTCGCGGTCTCCGCCCGGTGGAGCGCAATCAGCAAAGTCAAGTTCTTGATAGTACCAGCCCTCTTCGTTCCGCGTTGTGGCGTGACAATAATTTTGAGGAACGAGGTTCCATCCCTCGACTACGGGATCGGAAAAGAATTCTGAAGTGAAGACCTGGCCGAGCACTGGGTGCGTGGCTGCTCCAACTAACAAGCTGAAAGCTAAACAACCCCTCCCCATTTTTTCCCCCCCGTGGCGTCGCAACGTTTAGCTTATTATACTACAGCCGCGGTTTTTCTCCCAGCCCAAAAAACACCCGTGCCCGCATCGGAGTCCGCTGAGGATTGTGAGTTTTAGAGACGCTCAGCGGCCCGCTGCTGACTTTCGCCAGCCAAGCCGGGCAAAATGCGGCCCAAGCCGTAATCACGAC
>JBKJYI010000568.1:0-3083 GCA_046715855.1 Phycisphaerae bacterium | reverse complement strand
TGCGAGGATCGAAGCGAGTAAGTTGAGGACGCGCAAGTTCGTCGGGTTCGCTTTCTCGGCGGCGCGAAGCACAGCTACGGCATCGGCCATTCGGTCGGCCTTCAGGTAATCGCGGGCCAGGTCCCATGCGGCAGTCGGGTGAGTGGGGGCCACGTCGATGACCTTCTGCAAAAAGCTGGCGGCGGCCGCGTCGTTGGCGCGGGAGGCGGCGATGGCCAGGTTGTAGTAGGCGTCGGCGGCGGTTTCGGGAATGGCCGCGGCGCGGAGCAAGGCGTCCTGGCCTTCTTTCGTCTGGCCGAGTTGCAGGAGCGTGAGGCCGAGGTTGATCCACGCGGGGCCGTGCTGGGGATTGGCGCGGGCGGCCTCGTGGAAGGATTTCGTTGCGGCGTCCATTTGCTTCAAGGCAAGCTGTGAGAGGCCGAGCTGGTAGTGGGCGCGGTCGTTGTCGGGCTCGAGGCGGACGACGTGCTTGAAGTGGCCGATGGCGCGGTCGTGGTCTTTGGCTTCGGCGAGGAGCAGGCCGAGGTCGAAGTGAGCGCCCGGAAAATCCGGCAGAAGCTCGACGGCTTTTTGAAAAAGCGGGCGGGCCTCGTCGGGTTTTTTCACGGCCACCAATGTCTTGCCGAGCAGGAAGAAAGCAGTGGGGTCGAAGGGGTCGTTGTCGAGGGCGAGCGTGAAGAATTGCTGGGCCTTGTCGAAGCGATTGAGCCGCATGTAGGCGTCGCCGGAGGAAACGAGTGCGGGCTGATGCGTAGGGTCGAGCCGGGCGGCTTTGTCGAGTTCGGCGATGGCTTCTTCGTAGCGCTTGGCGTGCAGCAGGGCGACTCCGAGCGCGCCCTGGAGAGCCGGGGACTGCGGCGCTTCGGTGACGCAGAATTTCAGAAGGTCGATGGCCTGGTCGAACTGCTTGTGTTCCAGGTGCTCGCGGGCGGCTTTGTATTTGTTGATCACTTCGAGTTTTTCTTTTGGGTCGATTGTGCCGGCGGTGAGAAATTCGTCGGCGGATTTGCTGCCTCCGCCGGTGTAGCCGAGCGAGGTCAGCGCTGCGGTGGCGGCGGCGCTGGGTGCAAGCTTGCCGGCGGACGTAGGGATCATTTCGGCGTACCGTTGAAACAATTTGTTGGAAAGTTCGGTGCGGACGTCGGAGCGCTTGTCGAAGAGATTGTTTTTTTCGTCGGGGTCGGCCTTGCGGTCGTAGAGCTCGGGATTGGCCGAGGAGATGTACTTCCAGTCGGGATTGGTGAGGCTGCGCTGCTGGGCCCAGCCGTAGGAGTCCCAGACGTACTCGCTTTCGCTGTAGATGTCGCGTTGCTGCGATTGGCCGGTTTGAAGTGCGCTTGCGAACGACGCGGACAGCAGGCCTTCGGGCTTGGGCCAACTCATCAAATCGTGGATGGTGGGGAAGAGGTCGATGAGGCCGACGGTTTGCGAGATCCGCATCGGTTTGGGGATGAGCTGGGGGTGAGCGACGAGCAGGGGGACGTGGATGCTTGTGTCGTAGAGGAAGATGCCGTGGCCGTCTTCGCCGTGCTCGTTGAAGGACTCGCCGTGGTCGCCGGCGATGATAAGCACGGTTTTGTCTTTCGTGCCGGAGCGGGCCAGCCAGTCGTCGAGACGCTTGATCTGCGAATCCATGAAGGCTATTTCGCCGTCGTACGTCGGCGCGAAGCCGGTCGGCGGAGTGTAGGGGCCGTGCGGGTCGAAGTAGTGGACCCAGCAGAAGTGCGGCGCGGATTTGTTGGCTTCAAGCCAGGCGAGGGCGCGGTCGGTGGCGACGTTGGCGGGGCGCTCCCAGTGGAGCGGTGTGGTTTTGACAGAGACGTTGGACATTTCGTCGTCGTACACGTCGAAGCCGCGGTCTAGGCCGAAGCGGGAGTCGAGGACGAACGAGGAGACAAAGGCGGCGGTGCGATAGCCCTTTTGCTTGAAGATGGAGGCGAGCGTGGGGTGCGTCGGGCCGAGTGCGGCCTGGTTGTTCACGCGGACGCCGAATTCTTTGGGCTGCCGTCCGGTCATCATCGTGCAGTGCGACGGCAGAGTGAGCGGAACCTGGGCGAGTGCGTCTTCGAAAAGCACGCCGCGAGCGGCGATGGCATCAAGGGCAGGCGTCTTGGCGGTCTTGTGGCCATAGCAGCCGATGCGGTCGGCGCGGTTGGTATCCAAAGTGATGAGCAGGACGTTGTGGCCGGGAAGATTCGCGGGTTTTGCAGGCTCGCTTTCGCTCCTGTTGCAACCAGGCATCGCAATGGGGGCCAAAATCGCGATCAAAAGAAGTAGCGGCATTTTTGGCTGCATCTGGCGATTGTAGGTCGGCGAGTTGAAGGGTCAACGAAACGGAGGCGGGCAGAGTCCGCCCTACATTTTGGTGGACGTCGGGTCGATGACCCGACCTACGAGTCGCTTCCTGGAAAGGTGGATGGGGAAACGCTGCGCTTGACGATGATGCGGAGGTTGAGGCCGCCGGCGGCGTCGAGGCTGACTTCCCAGACCTGTCCCGCTTTGAGCGAGACGGCGGGGGCTTCGATTTGCGCGACGCGGACGCCGAACTGATCCTGCAAGTCGGGGTCGTCCATCATTTTCCAGAAGAGGTCCCAGAGCTTCTGCTCGAATTCGTTTGCCGGGCGGCCGTCCGGACTTGGCGGAGTGGAGCGCTGCTCCAAGTTGCCCGTTGACGAAGCGGGCTGGTCCTCGCCGAAGATGCGGCGGAACATGGCCAGGGTTGCGCCTTTATCGGGATCGCCCGCCCCAACGGCGTCCTGATCGAACTTGATGATGGCCGCTTCGAAGTAGACCAGGCGGCCAATGGCTTCGATTGTTTGCGGTTCCTCGAGCGTGCCGTCGAGACCGATCTGATTCCAGCGGATGACGTTGACCGGGCGGCCTTGCTCGTCGAGGTATTGCTGGAGGATGTCGGCCTGGGCGACGCGGCGGGTGGCCTTGAGTCGGGTGATAAAGGTGCGGAGTTGCTCGCGCTGCTCTTCGAGCTCGGCCACCTGGGCGGTGAGCTTGCGGACGTCCCAGGAGCGGAGGGTGCTATACATGAGGCCAGCGCCCAGGACGGGCAGCGATGCGGCGAAGATGAA
>JBKJYI010000567.1:0-5615 GCA_046715855.1 Phycisphaerae bacterium | reverse complement strand
CGGCCATCTCCGGGTCCGTCATGATGCTGGCCGGGTTGGAGTTGATGAGCACTACGGAAAACCCCTCTTCGCGAAGGGCCTTGCACGCCTGCGTTCCGGAGTAATCAAACCCCGCCCCCTGGCCGATCACGATCGGTCCCGAGCCGATAATCAAGATGTTTCGAATGTCCGTTCGCTTGGGCACGGCGATGTTTTACGCCGGATGGTGACATTTGTCATTCTGAGCGAAGCGAGGAAACTTCTATTAAGCAGTCATCGCAGCCCTCGAAGCCGGGTGGCACAGTCAAGCGAAGCGTCGCCAGGGGGGCTGGTCATACCCGATCAAACCGGGCTTTGGCATGTCACACAAATCAAGAAGGAGCCGCAAGCACTAGCTTATGTAGAGCCTCGATCGCGTGACCTTGCCCTTGACTTCCAGCATTTCGTACCATGCGGATTCGACGTGAAGAGAGGTCCACTGCCGCTCTTCCTTGCGATAGTGCCAGTCCTTGTCGTTCTGGAAATAGAGTTGGACGCCGGGACCCTCGATGATGTTGACGATTTCGTTGTTGTGATAGTTGAACTCGTCGAAGTCGGTCACGGCGCGCTGTCCCATCTCGGAATAAAGCTTGTTAAGTTCCAGCAGCATCTGGTTGAGCTTGGGCTCGAGATCGACGACACGTAGACCGAGCTTGCGTGCCTCGCGCGGGGTGATGGGATACTCGTGCGCCGGGTAAAGGGCGTTGAGTGAGTTGGCGATCCGCTCGGCCTCCGCATTATCGCTCAGATGGTATTCAAGAATCTCCGTGCACAGCCGGATCGACAGCGAAGTCGCGCGATCCACAGCTCCGATCACCAGCGGGTGCAGATAACGGTAGAGTTCTTGAAATGGGTTGACGTTGCCGCCCGAGGAGTGCTTTTCCCACAAGCTCACCACGCGATGCAGCTCGTCCTGCCCGACGTAGGCGGTTTCGTTGCGCGGGTCGAGCGGACCGAGCTGGTGCTCGAGCGAAGTATCGATGGGAGTAAGAAACGCCAGCGGCCCCATGTGGATTTCGTCGGCCCCCAGCGCCAGCATGGTCGCGGCAGAAGCACACTCCAAAGGTGCAACGACGATCAGCTTTTTCGCGTACTCGCGCAGAAGGTGAATGATGCGCAGCGATGATGTTCCGTCGCCGCCGTCGGATTTTACAAAAAAAGTGATTTGCTCCTGGGGGCGTACGATCTGCAACGCTTCATACATCGCCTGCACGTCATTGCCGCAGATCGCTCCAGACTCCGAATTCCAATAGGTGATAAAAGTCCCTTCCACCATCTCCTGGATTTTGCGGACAATTCGCTGTGTTTTCTGAAAGAGAACGGGCGGATTCTTGACGGGCGGACGCCGGGTGCTGGGTCGCCGTGCCGGTCCGCGTCGCGTGGGGTTTTTGGGCATGAATTGTTCCTACATCGCGCCAAGAATGACATTCAAAAGAGTCCGACCGCAAGGCCTATGTTATCGCCGACTGGGCAAGGTACCAACGACTCTTCAACCGCCGACAAGCACATCCGTGATGCATGCTACCGCAAGCACCAGGCTGACGATTCCGTTGATGGTAAAGAATGCCAGGTTGACGTGGTGAAAATCGTCTGCTTGCACCAAGGCGTTTTCCGCGATAAGCAACGCCGCCGCGAGGACCACGCCAAATGCGTACCATGTACCCAAGCCGGCTGCCCAGCCAAGACAGACTAACGCGACCACAGCGGTCGCGTGCAACAACCGCGCTACCCGCAGGGCAGGGCGCGGGCCTAGGCGCGAAGGCAGGCTGTGCAACCCCTCGCGCCGATCCGCCTCGATGTCCTGGCAGGCATAAATGATATCGAAGCCTCCAATCCAGCATGTGACCACAAGCATCAAAAGGATCGCCTGCAGGCCGATCGACTGGGGATGGATTGCCAGCCAGGCTGCAGCGGGGGCCAGCGCGATGGCGCTTCCTAAATAGAGGTGCGACCACTTCGTGAAACGCTTGGTAAACGAATAACCGGCCAGGTAAATCAATACGGGCCCGGCGAACAAGATCGGCCAGCGATTGTCATAGCTAACCGCGAAACCAAGGCACCCAGCTCCAAATGTAATAATGGACAGAACCAGCATTGCGTACGCCGCAAAATATGTAATTTTTCCGGCGGGCAACGGTCGGCCCACCGTTCGCGGATTGCGGGCATCAATCGACGCATCAACGATGCGGTTGAAGGTCATGGCCACGCTGCGGGCCGCCACCATGCAAACGACAATGAGCGCCACCTGCCCGGCATGAGGTACGCCTTCCGGAATGTTGCGCGCCGCCAAAAAAGTGGCGATCAGTGCGAACGGCAACGCGAATACAGAGTGCGAGAGCTTACCATTTCCGCCCAGGTTCGAACGGCGTGGAGCGGGGTTGTCATGGCTTGATTTGCTGCGCAGCGTTGGAGATTTCCGCGAGGCGGTCGGTCCACCGAGTATTGAGGCGGTGAGGGACTTCAACGAGGTCGAGCAGCTTGCCCACCACGAAATCAATGAGGTCGTCAATGGATTGTGGCATCATGTAAAACCCCGGTGACGCCGGTGCAATGACACCGCCTGCCTGCGCGATCCGCCGCGCGTTTTCCAGATCGATCATGCTCAAAGGCATCTCGCGAAGCACAAGCACGAGCCGCCGGCGTTCTTTCAGAGTGACCGCCGCCGCTCGATTGAGCAGGTTGTCGCCCATCCCCGATGCGATCGCGCCCAACGTGTTCGTGCTGCACGGACAAATGATCATTCCGTCGGTCGGGAAACTGCCGCTCCCAATGGGCGCGCCCACATCGCGGTAGGGGTGCAGCGTCACGCGTTCCGGATAAGCCGCAGAAAAATAGGCGGGAGTCAATTCCGCCTCGCCAAGCTCATCATTGAATAGCCGACGTCCATTGGGTGTAATCACGCAATGAGCGTGAACCTCGGCCTCGCACAAGCAGTCAATCAAGCGACGCGCGTAGGCCGCCCCTGATGCCCCGGTGACGCCGACGATGACATTCTTAGACTGTTCTTGATTCATGGATTCACCATGCCCACCCGGAGGGGCGCGGTTTGCAGCCGAAGCTCAGCACATTTCCGCGCCCAGATTGAATTCGGATGGTCGCGCACCAATCGAGCCAGGATAAGCCCCGCCTGTTGCGGCTCATCTTGCTCACGAAGGGCTACCGCGAGGCGGATCATCCCTTCCGGTGCGGCGTCGCCGTTGGGGAATCGCTCTAAAAAGGACTCAAGAGCGGCTACCCGGTCCAGGGCCGAGGGCAGCTTCTTGGCCAGTTCCAATTCAATGTTGTCGGCCAGCGTACATCCCGGAAATGCGGCTAGCAGCTTTTCGAGATCATTCTCATAGCCATCTGCACGAGCATCAAGATCGAGCAGTCCATAGAGAGTACCGGCCCGTCCGAATTGCGCTCCGCAAAGCGGATCAGTGCGATAGACCTCGTCGTCCGAGTTCGCTTCCAGTAAATCACGAAGCCACGTAGCGCCCAGAAGCACCCTGTCCACATTGATGTTGAGTCCCGCCTCGAGAGCAGGGCGATCCAAAAACAGGGTAAATTCATTGGCCTTGCGCGCCTCTTTGACGACACCGCGATCGAAGTGCAATAGCAATTCACGCGTCCGCGCTATCGCCCGATCAATGTCGCAGTCTTTGGCATCGAGCTGACTCATCCGAAGGAGTGCAACCGCCGCGAGCGGCGAGTCGGGCCGGTTCTCGGCGATCATTTCCCACATCTGGCGCGACCCGGCGTTGGGCACATCATCGTAGAGTCGAATCCACCGCGTTCGCCGGAATTCCTGCACATCAAGTCGCAAATCTCCGGCTCTAGCCTTGATGAAAAGCGCGTTGGGGGTATAGGGGCTGTAAGGGTACTGATGGTGAAACCAATCGCATCGCTGCATGATATCTGCTTGATTCGCGGCCAATTCAACCTGCCTGCGACTGAGATCGGAGGCCAATTCGAACAGCCAGCTCTCCTGCTCCATCTCGCGAATGGCCTCTCGTAGCGGCCGAGGCTGCGGCAGCCGGTCCCACCTCTCCCGCACCGCGCTATGCAGTCCCAGTCCCGCGTTTTCATCGGCAAAATAGGCCCGGTCGAGGCGCTCCAAAAGTCGATAGTAAAGTTCGTCGCGCCCCACATGCTTCTCGAACAGAATCATGGGAATGCCGAACATGAGTGCGAGAAGGGGGGTCACGGCTCCTGGACGGTAATTCACCAGCCGGGCGATGGACAGGACAATGGCGAACACCAAAGCGGATGCGACGATCGCCAAAACCCAGGGAGCTACGAACTTGATTCGGTCAACCGGGTCGATCCGCCCCACGACCACGTCGCGCGTCCCCGACCAGGCCAGGATCAGGTAAAGAATCGCCGGGATCAGCGCCAGCATCGCGGACATGAAGCGAATCCGCGTTCGAAAGGGTCGTACCGATGCGATGATGCAGGAAAAGAGCAGCGTTATGGCCAACCAGGGCATCACCGCAATAAACCCGATGATCGCAATGAACGGGATGCTGGACGAGAAGCGATACAAAATCGCCACCAAAATGGGGATTGAAATCAGTGCGGCCATCAGCAGTCCCACAATGGGGATTTGCATGGGCACGTCGTGAATGCTGATGGGCTCGATGAGAAAAGCCGCCAGGGAAACATCGGGGCGGCCCACCCCGACAAATGCCTGGGCAATGGAATCCCAATAGCCTTCACGGATCGGCGCAAAGAATTCGCCGCTCCGCAGCCAATACGTGAAGCACGCGGCGCCGGCAAAAAGCACGATATTCACTGCCAGCAAGGCAATAGCGCGGATGCGATACTTGGGCCCCGATCGCGACCACACGTCCATCAATTCAAAGCGCGCCGGCGCAGTCGGCTCGGTCGCCGTGGAAAACATGGGGTCGGGCTGATGCATGTCGCTTTTCACGGAGCGAAACTCTTCCGGGCTCGGTACACATTAACGATGCCAAAGGTAAGCGGAGTCGCCGAAATCGCCTCAAAGCCCGCGTCTTTCAGTTTCTCGCTCATTTGTTTCACCCCCAGAAATGATACCACCGAACGGGGTAGGTATCGATAAGCACCCGACGCATCTCCGCTGATACGCGTCGCGGCCCACGGCATGATCCGATTTGAATAAAATTCGTAGAGGACGCGAATCGCTCGAGACGGAGGCCTGCCGAACTCCAGAATGACTGCCCGCCCGCCCGGCCTCAACACCCGGCGCATCTCCGCAAGCCCGGCGCCAAGGTCTACAAAATTACGCACCCCAAAAGCGCAGCAAAGCACCGAGAAAGTACAACTACGAAAGGGCAATCGCAGCGCATCTGCCTCCACCCAATGACTTGCCCCAAAGTGAGTCCTGGCTGCACGCACCAGCATTTGATGGGCAAAATCACACCCTGTAATCGACCGGGGATTTGCGCGCGCCAGCGAACGGGTGAAATCCCCAGTCCCGCACGCGATGTCCAGAACATCGTCCTCCTCCGTGATGGCAGCCAGCTTGACCGAGCGCCTCCGCCAATACGCATCCCGCCCTCCCGAGCAGATGGTGTTGGTCTGCTCGTATCTCGGCGCAATGGCGTTGAACATCGTCCGCACGCGCGCGGCCTTGT
>JBKJYI010000566.1:0-5315 GCA_046715855.1 Phycisphaerae bacterium | reverse complement strand
GGTAGCCCGCATCCTCCATGGCCTCATGCACGGTGCGAAGCACGAGGAATTGATCGGGCTCGGCGCCTTCGACGGCCCGCGGCATAGTTCCATATTTCAGCGGATTAAAGGCGAAGGATGTGCCCAGGAATCCGCCCTTGCGCGTGTACACGCGGTCTTCGAAGCTGCCCTGGGGATCATGGAAAACTTCGGGGTTCCAGCGCTCGGGAGGGACGTCGATGATGCTGTTGACCCCGCCGGTGATGTTGCGCCAGAACTCGCCGAGATTGCGCGCCCCTGGGTAGGTGCAGGCCATCCCGATGATGGCTACATCGGTCCGCGCCGCGGGCTGCGCGGTTTTTGATTTGGCGGCCGCGCGTTTCACTTCTGATCCACCACCTGTGCCGCGCGGGTTTCGGCAAGGCGGTTGAGCGCCTTGCTGCACGTGCCTTCCAGACCTTCGAGCCAGCCCACGAGCTTGCCGTCGGCGTCGATAAAGCGGAAGTCCGCGTGGATGATGGGGGTACCCGGAACGTGGCGAACGGTGGCCTCGCAGCGGACCGGCTCGTGAATCGGGCCGGCAATGCGGTGGTAACAGGCGAGCCGCGCGGGAAGGGGGGTCATATCGATGTAGACCCTCGCCCAAAGAATGATCAGTTGCAGCGCCGAATCGACCATGACCGGGTCGATCAGCCAGTCGCCGGCGGGCGACTGCGTCAGGCAGCGCGTCGGCGTAGAAGGTGCGAGCTGGGCGATGACACCGTTGTCTCCGAGCGCTTGGACATCGACGATACCGGCGAAGATGGGGCCATGGAACAGCCATTGTTCATAAGCGTCGGCCACGCTGAGGGGCAGCGGTCGCGGATTGATCAATTGCAACGGACAGTAAGCAAGGGGCGCGGGCATTTGCAAGCGAATTTCGATTTCGGCGGTGTCAAAAACTTGTCCCTGGTCGCCGAGTTGAGCCTGCAATTTGATCTTCGCGGATGGTCCCGCATCCAGAGCGGGGGAGGCGGTCACGCGCATCGACCGCGGACCTTTGTCGAAGGCGATGCCGCGAAGGACGCGTAAGTCGCGCACAAAACAAATGTGCCATCCCGGACGCACCAGCGAGGCGCACTCGGCGAAAAGCTCCTGGATCATGGCCATGGGCATGACCGGGCGGCCGTCGAGCTGGTGGTCGCTGAGGTATACGTCGCTGGCTGGATCCACTTCGCGAACGACCTCGATTGCCCCGTCGGCCCGCCGCGTGATTGCGGAGTTGACCGCAAGCAGGGGAGTGTCATGCGTTGGCACTACGGCCTGGGAGACCGCACTGGCAGCCGGCTTGCCGGGTAGCGATACGCCCAGCGGGCCACCAAACACCACTTCCGCCTCATTCTTGCGGCCCAGCAGAATCTCATCGACGACGGCCACTCGACCGTCACGCCGCGAAATGATGTGGATGCCCGCTTTGGCGAATTGCCTGGCCAGTTCCGCGGAGACCATTCCCCCGGTCGACTCCCATGGCCCCCAGAGCAGCGCCGCGACGCGAGCGCTCCACTTGGCGTTCAACGATATCGCCAGCTTGTCAAGCACTTCGTTGGCGGCGGCGTAGTCGGTCTGCCCTCGATTGCCGTACCGTCCGGACACCGACGAGAAGAACACCATGAATTTGAGCGTCGCAGGCCGCAGCTTGGCCGCGATCGTCAGCGCCCCGCGAACCTTGGGGTCGCACACGCGGCGGAACGATTCAAGGGTTTTGTCCCCAATGAGCTTGTCTTCGATGACGCCGGCGCCGTGAATGACCCCGTCGATGCGGCCATGTCGCCGATAGACTTCGTCGATCAGCCCGCCAAAGGACTCTGAATCCGATACGTCGACGGCGTGATATTCGACGATCGAGCCGGCAGCCCGCATCGCCGCCAGATTTTCACGCGTCTCCCGCTCGCGCATCCGCTTCGCGTAGGCAGCCTCCACTTTCGCGGGAGTGAGTTTCTCACCGGTTTTTTCGATCGCCTTAAGAAGCACGGCCTTTAGATCTTTCGCGTCAGTAATCCCGGCCGTTTCAGGCGATTCCGTGTCCGCAGGAAGAGCCGCGCGCCCCACAAGCACCAGCTTGCAGGCAAATCGGCCGGCCAGTTCCATTGCCGCTTCCGCGGTGATGCCCCGCGCTCCACCGGTGATCAAAATCACCGAATCGCGATCAAGCGTAATTCCCGGCTCGCGCCCAGTCAGCGACGCGGTCGCCGGAAGCAGAGCGATGCGGCGGCCATCAGAATAACCAACCTCGCCGGACGGATCATGGCTGCACAATTCATTCAACACGATATCGGCGATCTGCCCAATCGTCCCGCTGCGCCCGACGTCAACCACACGACTGGTCGTCTCGGGCCACTCGCGAGCCAGCGTCTTGACCAGTCCGCATGTGCCGCCCGCGCCAGGCCAGAACTCGCCCGGCGAACTTGTTGCCGAACCGAATGAACCGTCGAGCCGCGTAATGGCCAGCACGCGTCCGCCGGTCATTCGAAGGTCGGCTTCCACCGCTTGAACCACGTTGAACAGACTGTGCAACTCGATCTCGAGCGGCTCAATCCACCGTGCCGGTTCGGCTTGTTGATGGAGTTCCGCGTTGGCCAGCGGGAGAAGATGAACCACCGCGCCGATGCGCCCATGTTTTGCTTGCACGTGCTTGCACCATTCGCGCGCCACTGCTGGATCGGCCAGGTCGATGCGCGGCTGACTGCCGTTGTGCTCCGCGCCGCGCACGACGTGAGCAATTTCCGAAAAGACGCCGCCTTGCCGCAGTGCCTCAGCCACCAAGGGAGCCACGCCTTGCTCGTCGTCGATAATGATGACGGCTCCGGAGAGAGCCGAAACCGCCCTCGAAATTGCCAGTGGGTGATCCACGGCCTGCAAGGTCATGCGGGGCACGGCTTGCCGCTCGGGGGTGTCGGACGCAGAAGCGATCGCAGAAGAAATAGATCCCGCCGGCGCAGCAGGTTGCGCAACAGAAGATGTTGGCGCCGGCGGCACATGATCGCTGCTGTCCATTTTGTCGCAGAGCCAGTCGACGATGCCGCGCAGACTTTTGACCTTGGACAGCGTTTCCATGTCGCCGCTGACCGATTGGCCCGGTAGCGTTGAGCCTTCTTGCAGCGCCCCGAGGATTTCAACGCGCTTGATCGAGTCAATGCCCAGGTCCGCTTCGAGATCCATGTCCAGTCCCAGCATGTCCGGCGGGTAGCCGGTTCGGTCGGCCACGATGGTGACCAGAGCAGCAGTGAGCTTTTCGCGTGCGGACACGGTTGGTGCCACGAGTTCGGCACTCACGATTGGATTATTAGCGTGTACAACATGCGGGATCGTGCCGTTACCACCAGTTGCGATTGTTTTCGCGCTCGGAGCCAGCACCCATGCTTCCTGCGATTGCTGTAACGGCGCAACGACAGGCCTCGGGATGGCAGCCGGCTGCGCCGACTGTGTGACCGTTGTCTGCTCGACTTCCTGCGGAATGTTGATCACCCCATTCGAGCCAGTTGTCGCTTGACCGAGCAAGCCGAGCATGACGTTCTTGTGCGTATCCAGGAACTTGGCCATGAGCTGCTGGTGCGCCGCCATGATGGCATCCATCTGGCTTGCTGGCCCTCGCTGCGTTGCAGACTGCGGGGTCTCCAATTTCGCGATGAGAGCGGTGGGGCGAGTGAGTGTCGAAGCCATTGCCGGCGACGAGGTTATTCGATTCTCCATATCCTTGATTGATTCTTGTGCGCGCGCCGTTACTTTTGCCGTGCCCGGAGACTCTTTGCTTGCCGCTGGACTTGCGGATGCAACCGGGCTGGCCCTTGTCGCCGCTGGCGTCGAGCCGTGTAGCGGAACCGACTTGGCTCCGCTGATCATCCACGTCGTGCGGGACAACGTCGGCGGGCGGGTCTGCTCCAAAAGCTTCGCAAGGTCAATCAGGCGCGTGGTGCGATTTTCGGTCAATGGCCGGGCATCGAACTGCACGCCTGCAGCCGCCAGCTGCGCAAGGCCGTGCATCAGTGACGTGATCGAATCGCGGGACGGAACATTCAACGCAATCGCCGCGAACGGCCTTCCCTTGAGCGTCTGCTCGACAAGACCGCTCAGCACTCGGCCGGGTCCGACTTCGACAAACACCCGGGCGCCGGCGTCGTGAATGGCCCGCACCTGGTCCGCAAAACGCACCGGCTGCACCAGGTGGTCCACCAGCTGCCGACGGATGGAGACGGCGTCATTTCCGTGCGGCCGGCCGGTCGTGTTCGAATAAACAGGCACGCGCGGCATGTTAAACGAGGCTTGATCAAGTGCAGCGGAAAACGGACTCTTTGCATCCTTGACCAACGGGCTGTGGAACGCGCAGGACACCTTAATCCGCCGCGCGGCAAGTCCCTTGCCCGCGCAAAGCTCCAGCGCCTTCGCGATGCCCTCTTCCGTGCCGGAAATGACTGTCTGATTCGGGGCGTTGAAATTCGCGCACCACACGCCGTCTACTCCCACGAGCAGCGCCGACACCGTCACCTCGTCGCCGCTCACGGCGGCCATTGTGCCGCCCGCCATCGAACCGGCCTGCCCCATGATCCGGCCACGGGCCTCGGAGACCAGCATCAAATCGTCGAACGACAAGACGCCCGCCGCATACAACGCGACGTATTCGCCGTAACTATGCCCGCCGACGAAATCGGCCTCGACTCCAAGTTCGCCAAGCACGTGCAGCATGGCCGCGTCGGCCGCACCCAATGCGGGTTGCGCAATCCGGGTCTGCGTCAGCGCTTTCTCGCTCGCACTGCGCTGGTCGTCGGTGAAACTCGGACGCGGGAAAATATAGGTCGATAGCGAGGCGCCGAGTCGATCGCTCAGCACATGGTCGGCCTGCTCAAACACGTCGCGCACCAGCGGCGACGCGATGCTGAGCTCGCGAAGCATGTTCACCGACTGCGATCCCTGGCCGGGAAACAAAAACGCCACGTTGTCGCAGCCGAAAATATTGTGCGACGAAAAATAGATGCCGCTGGGATCAAACGCTGTATCGCCCTTCGCCAGTAGGCCCTTCGCAGACTTCAGTCGTACCGTGAGTTCATCGAGTGTGCCGGCCACGATCGCCAGGGTGACTTCGGCCTTGTCGGCGCGATTGGTCTCGCGGGCCAGGGCCGCCGCCAGATCGCGGAGCAGCGGTTTGGCGCCCTGCACAATCGCATCGAGAATAATCTCTACGGATCGGAGGATTTCGCTCGCGTCTTTCGCCCGCCAAAGGAGCAATTCCGCCGGCCACTCCTGGCGACCCGGCGCTTCCAATCGATGTGGGAAGGTGAGGCTCCTGCCGAACCGCGGGGCGC
>JBKJYI010000565.1:0-3330 GCA_046715855.1 Phycisphaerae bacterium | reverse complement strand
GAAGAGAATCGGCGCATTCAGGTCGAAAAGCTCATGGAGCAGGCCCTCCAGCACCGGGACGACGGCGACCTCAACGCGGCGATCGTCGTGCTCAACCAGGTGGTGGTGATCGATCCCAAGTACAAGCCGGCGCGATGGATGATTGACGATCTGGAGGAGTTGCGGGCCAACAAGCACGGGCGGGCGCTTCGCGACGAATTCATGAAGCAAAGCCGCGATTCACTCAATGCGGTCGAGGAGGCGAAAATTCCGTGGGCCGACTTGCTTCGGTATCCGAAGAACTGGCCCGAAATTATTGCGCGGCCCGAGCGGGGGGGGCCAGGCGGCTCGGCGCGCACGAGCTCATTTTACTCGGCGTTGGAAACGCCCATCCCGGTGAACTTCCAGCAGGAGCCGTTCGAGCAGGCGATTGAAAAGCTCGCCGCGACGCAGAATCTCAATGTGATCGTAAAGTGGCACGACCTTCAGCGCGTTGGCGTCGCTTCGAATCTGCCCATCACGCTGCGGGTACCCAATGAGATTTCGTTGAAGCGCGCTCTCACCGAGGTGCTCGATCAGGCTGGTGCCGGCGGCGCGGTTCTCGGCTACGAGATTACTGACGAGGCCATCGTCATCGCCACGCAGGACACGCTCGATAAGAACACGCATCAGGTGGTTTATGATATTAACGACTTGTTGATGGAAGTCCCCAATTTCAACGACGCCCCGATGCCGAATCTGGAGGACGCCAATCGCAAGAATGTGCCGCGCGTTGAGCCGGCCAGGCAGAATCCGTGGGCCGACGAAGAAGACGGGGACTCGCCCGGCGACCCCCTCGACCCCGATCGGCAGCGGCGGGTGGCCGAGATCGTGGACTTGATTCAGGATAATGTGGCCCCGCAAAGCTGGCGGGATCGCGGCGGCGTGGTGGGGCACATTTCGGAAATCAACGGCCAGCTGGTGATCACTCAGAACTCCTCGGCGCAGCGGGCGATCGGCGATTTGCTGGGCAAGCTTCGCGAGCAGCGGGCGATTCAGATCGCCGTGGAGGCCCGGTTTATTACGGTATCCAGCCATTTCCTCGAAGAGTTGGGAATGGATCTCGACATCGTGCTCAATAGCGGCAACGCCGGGTTCGACTTCATTCCCGGTCCCAATGGGCCGGTGACCGATCCGGTGCTCGGCAACGCCCTTCTGCTCCCCCGGTCGTTCTCGCGACTGGGCTTCACGCCGGCGACTCCGGCATTGGGCAATCCAAACATTCGCAACCCAGGGGGCGGCAACATCAATCAGCCGTTCAATCAGCCTTACCTGGTGCCCCAGCAGCAAGGCGGGGGGGGTGGTCAGGCGACACCCGTTCCGATCACCAACCAGATTTCGCAGTTTACTGATCCTGCGAATCTCGGCAGCGACGTGCCCGGCAGTTTCGCGGGCCAACAGTTGCCTCCTGCGCTTAGCATATTTGGGAGCTTCCTGGATAACATTCAGGTCGACTTCCTCATCCGTGCGACGCAGGCCGATTCGCGGACGACCGTGCTCACCGCACCGCAGTTGGTGCTCTTTAACGGGCAGCGGTCCTGGGTCGCGGTCACGATTCAGCAGAACTTCGTGAGCCAGCTCAACCCGGTGGTGGCGACAGGTGCGGTGGCGCAGGCTCCGCAGGTGGGGACGATCGACTCGGGCGCGGTGCTCGACGTCAACGCCACGGTCACGGCGGATAAGCGTTATGTCACCATGACGCTGCGTCCGGGCGTAACGCGCTTGCTCGACCTTCAGACCATTCCCTTCTCGGGCGGCGGCGCGGGCGGCGGCTTTGGCGGCGGAACGGCATTGAACGCGTTCATCCAATTGCCCACGCTTTCGAGCCAGCGCGTGCAGACCACGGTATCAGTGCCAGATGGTGGCACTCTTCTCATCGGCGGCCAGAAGCTCGCCAGCGAAACCGAGGTCGAGGCCGGAGTGCCCATTCTCTCCAAGATTCCGATTCTCAAGCGCGCCTACAACTCGCGCTCCATGGTCAAGGATGAGCAGACTCTGCTCATTCTGATCAAGCCGAAAATCTTGATCCAAAGCGAGCAGGAGGAAGAGGCGTTTCCAACTTTCGCGGCGCCTCCGTGATGGGTTGATATTTTGAATCCTGTAAACAAGAAACCTCGCCCGGTACCACCCTACTTGGCGAGGTTTTTCGTTTGCGTGGGTGCGTTTTGGTGCAACCTCCTTCCCGTACATGCGCAACAACAATCGCCAACGCCGACAAGCGGTGAAACCCCCGAAAAATCGAGCAAGACCCGACAATTCGAACCGGGCATCATGCTGGACTGGGATGATCGTGCCGTGCGCGTCAGCGCAACTGTCGTGCTGCGCGAGGGACCGCTCGAACTTTTCGCATGCAGCCCACAGACCCGCGAGCATGAGAGCATTCTCGCTGTTCAAGGCAGACCGCTGCACCTGTTTCAGGCGATGGGCCTTATTGGTCTCGAATCCGGTTCACCACCCAGCTACATTGAAAAAAGAGATCAATGGCAGCAGGCTCACGGGGAGCCGCTTGATTTGCATGTGGAGTATCGCGATGGCGGGAAGATGCGAACTGTTAAGCCCAGCGAGTGGACGATAGAAAAAAAAACGGGCAAACCGCCGGAGAAATTGGAGTGGGTTTTTGCCGGCTCGGTCGTCCGCGAGAAGGGGCATTTCGGCGCCGACTCCGACGGCACGGTCGTGTGCGTGGTTGATTTCGACTCCGCATTGATCGCGCTTTCCACGCGGCACAGCGCCGACGACGCCGAATTATGGCTTGCCGCCAACCCCGAAACCATTCCGCCGCTTGGAACTGCATGTACGCTGATCATACGAAGTGCGTACCATCCGAAGCTGGAAATTGATATCAGCGACGACGGCAGGCTACGATTTGCCGGTGAGGAGATCAGCGTCGAGCAGATTGGTCGCATGCTGACCGAAAACCGCGATGATCGCACTCCGCATCTTTTCGTATCCCAGGGATATAAGTCTCTCAACGCCGAAATCAAAAAGACGATGCAGGATTTGAAGGATGAATTGCGCCGGCGGGACTTGGACCCTGCCCAAGTAATGACGATTAGAAAAGCAGGCTTGCCGCGCGGCGCACCCCACCTCGCACCGGCCCCATAAGTCCTGTAAGTGCGGTCGATACACGCCCACTGCGACAGACAAGCATCTCGTCGCCGAGTTTGAATTGGTCGGGTGGAGCATGTCGTCCCTAACACCAGCGTCAGCCCGACGCGCGGGAAATTCGCGGAACCAAAGACGGGACCAAATTCAGTCACTCACAAGCAAAAGGGTGCGTTAAGGTGCCGCCTGAATGACCATCGACAAGTC
>JBKJYI010000564.1:0-2605 GCA_046715855.1 Phycisphaerae bacterium | reverse complement strand
CGTCAGGGTCATCCTAACCGGTGAAAGCAAGCCCTCGCCGGTGACCGTGCCGGTGATGTCAATCTGATTCAGGTCGCGGTCCACCCCATTGGCCGGCGATAAGATTTGGAGCACGGGCGGGGTTGCCGGAACGGGAGCGGGCGGCTCGCCCTCGAATTCAAGGTCGTCAATCGCTTCGAATGCACTGTTTTCGTACTGCAATTCAACCCGGGTGATCGTTGCCGTGGCAGTAGTAACTTCGAATTGCGTTTGGAACGAGTCGGGCGGCACCGTCTTGGGGCCATCCACAGCGACCACATCGCCATTGGCATTGAAGGCGGTCAGCGTTCCATTGATTGGAGTGAATGCCCACCCGGCGAAAAGTTTCACGCGGGCTTGCGCGCTGGTAAAGGTGATAACGAAAGGCAGAGGTGTGAAAATCTCAGAGGTGGGCGGGACCGATCGTAATACGCGCGTCCCTGAATGGGCCGCCGTATCGTTATCGAGATAAGCGTTTTGAAAAAGAACGCCGCGGGAACCATATTGTGCCGTGACGGTCGTTCCCGGTGCAATGTCTTCAAAGTCGATTATGGTGGGAGCAGCCATTGATGCGCTGCCGGACGAAAACCAAACGACAAACGCCAGGCAGCTGGGTCGGCGCGTCCTATTTAATCGATGAGGGATGACATGCATCTTGAACATGTTGTAACTCCTTATCAGAAGGTGCTGGACGCGATAGCAAGTTTTAACTTCACAGTTACGGCCGAGTCATTGGTCACGGAAATCGCCGCCATCCCTCCCGTCGAGGTCTGCGTTTGCAAAAGCGCTCCACCTCTGTCCCCGCCGAATGAGTATGCGGTGCCAGTCGCCAGAGTTGAACCATCCAGTGCGATGGTGACTGTCAGCGGGCTGGTGGTGCCGATCCATTGGGCCAATCCACTAAGTCCGGAGGGGCCTGTCAAAGGCAATTCGATCGTACGAGTGGCTCCAGCCGATAAATCCTCCACGACCACGGGCGCAAATATCACATTGTGCTTCTCGTAGCTCTCTGTGAACTCGGCGATTTCTCCCTCTTCCGGAGGCCGCACCGGCCAATCGATCGTCGGAACGAGCCAGGTTTCGGGTGCGCCTCCAGTCACCACGGGATCGTCGGGGATCGATTGACGAACCTCCGTGAGCTGCACTGTTTCTTCGATGGGCTGCACGGTGATATTCACGGTAGCCGTTGACGATTGCTGTCCGTCGCTCACCGTCAGTTCGAATGCCAAAGTGGCCGCGTTGATCGGCGCTGTGAAGGTGACGATGGCTTCCGAGGTGCTGCTGAGCGACACATCTGTTCCCAGTGTCTGATTCCAGGAATAGGTAAGCTGGTTGCCCTCAGGGTCCGAGCTTGCGGAACCATCGAGAGTCACACTGGTCCCGGCATTCACGACTCGATCCGGCCCAGCGCGTGCCACCGGCGGGTCGTTTCCCGGTCCGTTCGGCGGCGGGCCATTTCCGCGCGTGCACCCTGCAGCGGCCAAGGTGGAAATGCAAATCAACATGCCCAGTCCGATCGATGGCCGAATTGTCGCTGTCATGTTTATCATGGAAACGTGCATCGAAGGGCCTCCTTTTTCGAATCGCCGGTTTGTGCTCGTTCGATCCGGCGCCTTGGATTCCGTCCGAGTGGATGTGACAGATGGCTACAAACAACTCGAACCGCACGAGTGGAAATTGAACACGATGGGTTTTTACTACACGGGCGGCGAACTATCTACCAGGATGACCGCCCATAGATGATCGTTTTTTCATGTCGCAATTGGCGACTGCGGTGACTCTCGGTAAAGATTGTTTGATGCTCGAGAACGCTATAGGTCGTTTTAACAAAGGTTACAGGCAACTTCGTCGAAAGTTATTTTTGGGCTGTCAGGTTTCGCCGCTTCAACTCTATTACCCGTCGGATGCGTTTGCCGGGCACTTGGTGGCTGGGCAATGCAGATCCATAAATTGACGAAGGGAAGTCACGAAATCGATGTCAACCCCAACGGATTTGCGGACGCCGGTTAAGCATCGAGGCAGAAGTCGCGGCTTCACTCTGATTGAACTTCTCGTGGTGATCTCCATCATCGCCGTCTTGCTGTCGATTCTTATGCCGGCGGCTTCGAAGGCCAGAGCCTCCGCCAAGTCCGTCGCCTGTCTTTCCCGGCTGCGCAATCTGGGTCAGGGGCTGATGCTTTACGCCAACTCGAATCGGGATGTCATGCCCGCAGGGCGACTACCGAGTGTTGATGATCATCGTTGGCGCTCCCGCATTCTTGGTGGAATAAAATACAGGCCTACATTTCTGGCCATGATGGGACACGAGGTAGGACTAAAGCCCTTCGAGGACCCCAAGGCCAGCCGAACGGAGATTGATCAGGAAGGCCAACCCGGCGACCGGCAGAACTATTCGAGCGAGCAATATGTCTGCCCCGAGGCCCAGGAGTGGGTTGACGAACGAAATGGATCGTATGGCTATAACTACCAGTTTTTGGGGAATGCCCGGCTGCGCGACGAAAAAGTGCCGACGTCATACAAAAACTGGCCTGTACTCATCTCGCGAGTCAAATCGCCTTCGAACTGCGTGGCAGTCGCAGACTCGATG
>JBKJYI010000563.1:0-3239 GCA_046715855.1 Phycisphaerae bacterium | reverse complement strand
GGTGGGTGATTTTGAACAGGCGGTGCTGCGCTTCCAGCAGGCTATCGCACTTGATGATTCTCAACCTCATGCGTTCGTCAATCTCGGAGTGGCTCTCGACGCACAGCAAAAATATTACGACGCGGTACGGGCCTATAAGGAAGCGCTGGAGCGCGACAGCCATCAGCCCATCGTCCTGGTCAACCTGGCTCAGACTTATATGAACCTGGACCGCAACAAGCTTGCCCGCCAGACGCTGGCCCAGGCTATCGCCCTTGATCCGCGGTTCCCGGCCGCTCACGAGGCGCTGGGATTTTGCCTGTTCAAAACGCGGGAATTTTCGGCCGCTGAGCATGCGTACGAGGGCGCCCTGGCCCTCGATCCCCGGTCGGCGCGGGCTCACGCGGGCCTGGGTTCCATTAATATGATTTATTACATCGAAGATAAGTCGAAGACTGAGCGCCGCGACCGCGCTCTAGAGCACTGGCACAGCTCCTTGGAAATCAACCCGAACCAGCCGCGAGTGCAGGCGTTGATTGCGCAGTACTCAACTCCAACGGAGGACCCGGAAGGCGCCCTGTTGGCGCAACCCCCAAAGCCGCGTCGCTAAACCGAGGGAAAAAACTTCTCTTTATAAGACTTAGGGTGAAATCGAACTAAAATCCAAATGAACAACGCTTCACGCACGCGTTTTTCCCTTATTCCAATTTAATAATCGGTCGAGCAACATAGCCCGGCCAGAGTAAACATAGGCAACTTCCCCCTCGGGAAAAGGGAATTGAATGGAAATCGATGTCGTTTATCTAGCCGCCTTGATCCAGGATTGCGATGATCCTATTGCGGTCCTGCAACGATCGCAGTTGCCCGGCGATCCCATAAATCAGCAGGCAGCCCGAGACACCCTGATGAAGCATTTTGAGAGGCCGCTGGTCTACAAGCACCATACTCATGCATCGTATCTTGCGGCCATGCGCTGCCTGGGTGTTGACGTTCCTGCCGAGGAAGAGGTGTCGGTCGTCGCCCGCAAGCAAATGGAACGCCCTTCGACACGCTGATTCTTACCAAGCTATCGAGGTCGTCGAAGGGTTTTTTCACTCGCCATCGTATCTTAGGAAGATGGTTTTGGCGTGGTCGCGATCAATGGCGAAGTCGAGCGGAAGCGGAGGAGCGTCCACGACTTTGCCGCGTCTCTTGCCGGAACCCTTTCGGACCAGTTCTTTCAGGTCTCGCAGGGACAGCTTGCGAAAATTGGTCGAGACCATCAATCCACCGCCGGGCCGCAGAACAGCAACCGCCTCGGCAATCAATTCGGGGAGGTCCGCGGCGATGGAAAAGTCTTTCTTGGATCCACGGCCGTGCGCAAAGCTTGGCGGATCGATCACGATGAGGTCGAAAGTTTTCTCCTGACGCTGCGCCCGGCGAAGAAAATCCATCGCGTCGGAGCGGATGAACGTGTGATTGGCAAGCTCGACATGGTTCAGTGTGAAATTGGCCTTGCCC
This sequence comes from Phycisphaerae bacterium, assembly GCA_046715855.1. Taxonomy (GTDB): domain Bacteria; phylum Planctomycetota; class Phycisphaerae; order UBA1845; family UBA1845; genus CAZAMB01. The sequence goes on along the minus strand of JBKJYI010000563.1, from coordinate 1,760 downwards.
CACTCCAGGTTTTTCGCCGAAACGTCCACGCTGGTGGTGCTCATCGCCCCGCCGACCGCCGCTGCAACCGAGAAGCCGCAGGTGTAGGCGAAGAGATTGAGCACGTCGGCACCCTTCGAAGCATCGTGAATGCGGGCCCGGTTCTCGCGGTGATCCAGAAAAAGTCCCGCCGAAAAACCGTCATAAGGCCGAACGAGATACTTCAGATTCCGCTCGCGAATTTCAAACTGCTCCGAGGCCGGCTTGCCGAGCAAGGGCTTGGGCGACCGCAGGCGATCGGCATTCTTCTCGGCTGCGCCGATGCGATCTTTGACACACGGCTTGGCGTAAACTGACTTCGCTTCCAGTGCGGGGACGTACCAGCGCCCAATCCGGCCCAGCAAAGTCTTATCATCTGACTTTTCGTCGAGCACATAAATAATGACCACATTGCCGAAGACTTCCGCGTTGATGCCGCGCAGCCCCTCGAGGGGGCCGGTAATTAACCGAAAGCTGTCGGTTTCCTTCGCCATCAGGATGGGTAGCCGGCGGGCGAGCGCGGCCCGAAGCACTCGCTCGACGTCGAAGCCGCCGGTTAACGCCGCCGAAAAATCGGGAGGCGGCGAGGTCACACCGACGCGCGAACGCAGTCCGGGGTGATGAAAGGTCAACTTCGCGAGGTGAAGGCAGGTGGCCTCGTTGAGCTGCCGTTTGGGCGATGGATCGTGAACATTGTCGCCGACCAGCCGCAAGTGGACCGAGCGTAGCTGGGCCCGCAGCACGTGTGTGTTGGGCGCCGAAGTATGGCATCGAAGCAGAGTTCGCCGCTCCCCTTGCTGAATTTGGAGGAGCGTAGTTATCTTTTCTCCCTCTTTTTTCGCGTTCACGCGGTCTCCGGGCCGGACGATGACGCGTTTGGATCGGTCGCCGCGTCGAGGCGAGGCGGACGCTAGTTCAGCCTTTGGGCGGGCACTCTTTATCTTTGAATCAACGAGGATGCGGCGATCTTTCATTCGGCCAATGACGACTGCGACGAATTCCTGATCGACGCGTTGCGCCTTCAGACCGCTCCGCACGAAGTCCGCCGCCTCGGCCGTTTTCCCCAGCAACAGAACTCCGGATTCGTACCGACTGAGGCGGTTGACCACGAAGAATTCTTCGCGTTTGCCGCGCATTTGCTTCAAGATTTCAATCACGCCGGTTTGCTCTTCCTGCCCTCCCACGTCGAGCCCAGCGGGTTTTTCGACGGCTAGAAACTGCTCGTCCTCGAACAGGCGGGGAAGCAGAGCTTGAATCATGGTCGGTGCGGGCATAAGGGGGCAATCTTACGCGATATACTCACCAGAAGCGATTCAAGCGGAGTCCGGCGTGCCATTGAGACGTCGCACACGTTGTCAGCGCCATCCCGTCCCGCTAGCGTTCAGAGCGCAACTCTCACGAAAAGGGTAAAGCTAAGTAGTAGACAGAACCATTAAGATTGCGTTGCTTCATGTTGTAGCGATTTCAATCACCAGAAATTCCGTCACCATCCCGCAAATTGTCCTTCCCTTGCTCAACCGCCCCCTGGAGGGGTGTACGGCTAGGTCTTCTCCGTGGACCAGCGCGCACTCCCCGCCATGGCGAGGCAGCAAGCAGGGAAGCCGCGCTGCGAACGTCTTGATCAGCCGGTTAAACTTCGTCATCGAACTCCCCAACTCTCTTACTGCCTCCAAATGTTGGCGGTATAGCACCCTCCATATCCCGGAATTGCAGGTGGTGCGCGCGTGAAAACATCCTTGCCG
>JBKJYI010000562.1:0-5936 GCA_046715855.1 Phycisphaerae bacterium | reverse complement strand
GACCTGGACGCCCTCGCCCGGCGCCTCCAGGCTGTCGGAACCGTCAGGCGCAACCCCTATCTGCTTCGCCTCCAGGTGGACGGCTATGAGCTCACGCTCTTCCCCGACGCCCGCGCCATCATCAAAGGCACCAGCGCCCCCGCCAAAGCCCGCTCCCTCTACGCCAAATACTTCGGCTCTTAAATGGAATCTTGATTTGAAAAACGTCCGATTATCCAAATTCAAGAAGCTCTTCGATAGGTTGCCCGATAGCACAAAAGCAATTGCGACCGATCGGTTCCGTGAATATTTTCTTAAGGATCCCAATCATCCATTGCTGGATAGGCACACCCTTTACGATGTCAGTGACGCGCCTACAAACAGTTTCGCGGTGACGATGTCGAGCGGTTATCGAGCAGTTGCCTTTTACGATGAATCAGCCGACTGCAATGTGTGGTGGTGGTGCGGAACTCATGCCAATTACGATGAACGCTTTCGTAGAGGACGCTAGGACCAGGGATTGGCGGCTTCTTCGGCCCGGCCATTCTTGTATTCTGCGTCTGCTTCGTTGAATTGTTTCTTGAGCACTTCTCGCTGAAACGTGCTTGGAAGCGGGCCGACATTCGCTTCGAGCTTGGCGACTAAGTTTCGAAATTCATCTTCTTGTTCGATGGCATGTCCATCAGCCGTAACGGTTGAAACCAAGGCCAGCAGTTGGTGACTGGCCGAGAGCAAGCCCAGCTGCGACTTGCGAACCATCTCGTGATCCGCCGCGGAATATCTGTCCATCGATTTGGAGACCCATGCGTCCCATTTTTCAATGCCTCCCAGAAGCCGTTCCATCAGCACGACGCCGAACGCTACCAGATCATCAAGCTCGCAAACAACCATGGCGACTTGATGCTCGCGTATCACGGAATCTACCCCGTCCTGATACGCACGCACGAAACCGTTGGTAATTTCAAGTTGGTTCGACATAGCCCCTTGATCGGAAAACCTACAACTAGAAGGTTGAATAAAGTTTAATACAAGCAAATGGTGATGTCAATGATTCGGCTCAAATTGGCCTCCATAAGCCCTTATTTTATACAAAGTTATGCGCTGGACATGGACTGGCGGGGAACGGCCCGCGACTTTGCGACTTGTTGCCCTCTTTTACGTGTACATCCGGAACGCGCTTGCTTCGGGAGCCTGGATTTTCGTAACCAGGAACTTGGTTACGTCGCCGCATCGCGCCATCGCAGCTTCGGTGGCTTCGTCAGCGGTTTGAAAGATGGAAACATCACCGTTCCAAACCAGCGCGTACTCGCCCTCGTGTTCGGGCAAGAGCTTGGGCAGCTTGTTCAGGAAAATCACCAGGTTAGCTTGCAACGCACGCATAAAAGCCTCACCCACAACGATACGGGCGTGTACATGGACGGCGAATGAATCGGACATGGCTTCCGCATCACCCGAAGAAATTTCGGCGTCCCGAACCCAGATTTTGGCGTCGCCGGACCCCCTGTTTTTTTCGGTAACACTCAACCCCTCTTGCCGCTCTTCGTTGGCTTAGCGTTAACGTCCCGAAAACGAACCGGTGTGCGTGAAAGCCCCTACCAGCAGATTAAACCCACTTCGTGCCGGTCAAAGCTGACGGTTCTATAATCGATCGTGGTTCATCAACTCATCGCCCAGAGGTTGCTTAAAGGTCACTCCGTTTCGTCGGACCCGAATGATCATTTCGAATGGCACTTAACCGCTCATGGCTGGGAACGGGGTTCTGCTTCCGAGCCGCCGCCCGACCGCGTCCTGACCATGCTCTGCGAAGAATCCGAATCCCATATCGACTGCCACGAAATCTGGTCCAACCACGACCGTGACAAAATCAACGCGTTAATCGCTAAGTATGGCCACTCGCCTGCAAGATAATCCTGTCGCCTAGTTTCAGCCCTCGGTATCCTCCGTGGATGCTTAATGCATCAACCTGTGCTTCACCCTGATCGCTTTTTCTCAACGAAATGCGCGCGCCCCTCATGTTGTGTACGTTGTGATGCGCGGAAGAATCAATCCAACGGTCGGCCGAATAAAATCGCAGTGCGAACTACCACATATAGGAGTATGCCAGAGCGATCATACTCGCCAAGAAACGTACTTTTCCATACGAACCTATTGTTAAAAGAGGTAAACCCGGTCGGCTCGCTCACTCACTTCGCGCCTTTGTGCCCGCGCCTCTTCGTGGCTCCGTGCCTACGTGACTTCGTCGCTCTCGCCTTGCCTTGTTGCCTTTTTGCCTCTGCCGTAAGGTACGACGTCATGCAAGAAAGCTGCACAAACGGACTATCGCTGGTCACCGGCGGTACGGGCTTGCTGGGCAGTCACATCGCCGAGCAGCTGAACCGGCGAGGGATGCCCGTGCGGGCCCTGTGCCGCCCCGGAAGCGACACGGCTTTTCTTCGCACACTCAACGCCGAGATCGTCCCCGGCGACGTCGCGGATCCCGAGGCCTGCCGGCGGGCATGCCAGGGCGTGGACACCGTCTATCACGCCGCGGCCCGCGTCGGCGACTGGGGGCCATGGTCGGACTACGTGCGTAACACAATCGAGGCCACGCAGCACCTCATCGACGCCGCGTCGGGCAACGACGTGCGGCGGTTTCTTCATCTGAGCTCGAGCAGCGTCTACGGCTACGTGAACGGCGAGGGAAGAATCATCGACGAAACCGTGCCCACCTGGTCATCGCATGTCCCCCGCTGGGGGTATTACACGCGGGCGAAGATCGAAGTCGAAAGACGAATCAATCGCGCCCATGAGGCCGGGCGCATTGTAGCCACGATCGTACGGCCCAGTTGGATGTATGGCCCCCGCGACCGGGCGACGCTGCCGCGACTCATCGACTCGCTTCTCCGCGGAAAGCTCAAGCTCATCGGCGACGGAAAGAATCGACTCAACGTCGTGCACGCGGGGAACGTTGCCGAAGCCGCGATCATGGCGGCCCACAGCGACCGCGCCATCGGCGAAACGTACAACTGCTGCCACGACGGCGTCCTCACGCAAAGGGACTATTTCGACCTCATCGCCGATTCGCTGAAGGCCCCGCGCGTCACCAAGGCCGTGCCCTTCTCGGTCGCCTACAAGGCCGCATTCGCCATGGAATGTTTTGGTCACCTCTTCCGCACCAAAAAGCCGCCGCTGGCCACTCGCTACGCAATCTGGCTCATGGGCCGCCGCTCGTTCTTCGAATGCCAGAAGCTCAAGGACCATGTGGGCTGGACCTCCTCCGTCGGTTACTCAGAGGGAATTCCCGCCGCCGTACGCGATTATCAGCAACACGCCCGACCCGGCGAATTGCCCATTTCTCCCGCCTTAACCGGCGCATGAAATGCACAGCAATCGACTCCGCGCCGCCCGCCCGTCACGCCGATAATAGTGCTCGGTCGAGATCGCATGACCCAAGGCACCCATCAGAAAAGGAGCAAAAACATGCAAGCGACACAGCGTGGAGGACTCACTGGCAAGGCCCGCTCCAACCGGCTGCGCAAGCGCGTCCAACGGATGCAGGCCCAGCAGATGCTCGATGAATATTTCGAAATCGAGGACCACGAAATTTCACCCCGACCCGTACCGCTTCGAGGCCGCGCCGAGTTTCTGCCCACCATCGACAGATGGACGCAGGAGGACGCGACTTTCGAAACGGGCGATCAACTCGAGTTCATCGTGCAGGCCGTCGAAGGATCGAATAACACGCAATCCAACAACGACCTCGACTCCCAGTTTCACGCGGCACACGACGCATCTGACCACGCAGAAGCTACGACCTTCGACAAGGCGCCACCGGCAACGGTCACCATCATCCCCGCGCCGTATTGGGCCCGACCCCGTGCGACCTTCCAACCACCAGCGGGGCGCAAGGTCGAGCGAGCTTTCGACCTCCGCCGCTTTGTTTACGGTTGCGCACTTGGCACCGCAGCCGCGGCCGCAATCCTGTTGGCCGTGAGCACCGTAGTTCACTAGCAACTAAATCAGGAGAAAACGCGATGAATTTGAAACCCCTCTCCCTCACAGGGAGAGGGGCAGGGACGACGGCAAAATCGCATGAGCTCTCGTCACTCTGTCGCGAACCATTCAGTGAGCATTCGCTCGAGCAACTCCACCGGCAGGCCCACGACGTTGGTGAAACTGCCTTCGATCCGCTCGACGAATGTATCGCCGCGATCCTGAATCCCGTATGCCCCGGCCTTGCCTTCCCACTCGCCGGTGTCGAGGTAATCTTCGATCTCCAAATCGGACAGCGGCCGCATATGTACGCGCGTAACATCGTGTCGCACCATCGACCGGCCCGACGCAGCATCGAGCAAGGCCAGGGCGGTAATCACCTGGTGAGTCGTGCCCGACAGCGAACCGAGTATTTGACGGGCATCCTGACGATCGATGGGTTTGCCGATCACGCGGTTACCGAGTGTGGCGATGGTATCGCCGGCCATAATGAGTCCACTCCGGACTTGACGTGCTACGCTCTGAGCTTTCAATAGGCTGATTTGTTCCGCCCAGTCTGCGGGGATCTCATGCTGCAGCGGCACAGGCGGCTCTTCGTCGGGAGCCGGCTTGATTTCAACGTCGAGGCCCAGATCGCGGAGGAGTTGGGCGCGGCGCGGGCTCGCCGACGCAAGAATCAGTCGACATTCGCGCAATCGCCGCTCGTATGGTCTACGCGCGGAGACACGATCATTCTGTGCCAATCGTTGGCACTCCGTAAGCACGCGCAGAAAATTGGCACCAAGGACTTTGGTGAGATCCTCTTCTCGATGGCCTCGCCGCAGTAGTCCGGCTGTGAGGTGCGGCAGTTTCGAGCAATCTTCCATCCCTCGTGGCAACACGCCGACACCATCGAAGTCCGAGCCGATTCCGACATGATCGTATCCGACCAATTGGATCGCATGTTCGAAATGATCGACCAGCACCGAAAGCGGAGTTTCGTGGCGGGAATATGGGCTTGCTGCAAAACCTCCGCGAGTGGACCAATATTCCAGCACCCTCATATCAATTGGCGGGAAGGCTGGGTCGACGAATGCGGCGGCAAAATTGATCTGCACAACCCCGCCGGTTTTCGCGATGGCCTTGATCATCTCGTCGGAAAGATTCCGCCGATGCGGCGAGACCGCGCGGCACGACGAATGCGAAGCAATGACTGGCGACGGGCACACCTCGAGGACATCCCAGAAGGTCTCATCGCTCACGTGCGAAACATCCACCATCATGCCGAGCCGATTGAGTTCGCGCACCACCTCCCGACCGAAATCGGTTAAGCCCCCATGCAGCGGGGACAGGCTCTCATGCACTCCGGAGGAATCTGCCCATGCCGTGTGGAACGAATGGGTCAACGTGAGATAAATGGCCCCACGCTGATGAAACTCGCGAAGTACATCGAGGGACTCCTCAATCAGGTATCCCCCCTCGATCCCGATCAGGATCGCGATCCGATTTTCTCTTTTTGCGCGCCGTACGTCGTCCGCCGTGCGCGCCGCCATCAAGAACTGGTGATACCGCGACACGGTTCGTTCAATCACTTCAAGCTGCGCCCGGGCCGCATTTGGCCCCTCCCCTTCTGGCATCGGACCGGGTGCGTACACCGCCAGCACAACCGCACCGACCCCGCCGCTTTGCAAATGAGGAATGTCCACGTGCCCGTCATCGTGATGGGCCGAAAAATCCCACTCTGGTTGCATGAGGCGGATGGTCGTATCGCAGTGGCTGTCCAACACGATTGCCTTCGAATGAAGCGCGCGGGCGGCTTCCAACCAATGGTCCAGATCATCGCTCATCAACCCAATGATAAGGGCTGTACGCGTATTTTGCCCGCCATTCATGCCAGTAACGCTTCCTGCCGAAGTTCGCCTCATCCAACGGCGTGCCAGTGCTGTTAATGCACTTTTCTTCACGCAATGGGCGACCGCAACGATTCTTTCCAGCAGGATGAAATT
>JBKJYI010000561.1:0-7007 GCA_046715855.1 Phycisphaerae bacterium | reverse complement strand
TTGCTGGGCGGCTCCAGCAATGTCGCGGACAAAGGTGCCCGGACCGAAAAAGTCGTGGCCGACGATGGGGTCGTCATGCATGAGGATCGCGACGGTGTCGGCGAAGCCTTCTCCAAAACTGCCTTGGGCGAGGCGAAGCTGGTTGACGATGAAGTGGCCGTATTCGTGGATGATCACGCTGCTGAACGCGGTGTTTACGCAGCGGTCGTCGGCGGCAAAGAAATTGATGGAGAGGCCGACGGGGGTGAAAAATGCGTTGCAAGACAGGGTCGTCATGTTGACGTTGGCGGTGACCACGCGGTCCAGCTCGAGAAAATCGGGCTGGTACCGGGTGTAAAATTCCCGCGTCCGATTGGTGTGCAGGAAGGCGTTTACCTGCGCCGTCGAAGTTTCGGAAGGTGAAATGTTGAAGAGGAATTCAGCCGGGCCGGGAGGCGCCACGGATTGTGTGAGCAACGGAGGCTGACTCCCCGTATCGCGCACTTCGGCGAAGGGTCCTAGCAAGCCAGCGCTAAGTGCGATTTCCGAGCCGTCGCCGTCAAGGGAGAAACTGCCGTTGGAGTCGGTCGTTCCAACATTTTCCAGGTCGTGAGTCAGAAACAAGTCGCTCAACGGCGTTTGCACGGGAGGGTTTGAAGCAGTGTCCGGCAAAACGCCCGGAGTCGCCAATCCTGAGACATGGCCGGAAATCGGGACGCCGTGGTAGATTTCGTCGCGGGCGAAGATTAAACGACCGGTTGCGGCGTTGACGTAAAAGCTAAGCGCACGCGGCTCGTCGGCGCGCTGCGTCGCGGCGGTGATTTTCCATGCCCGCAGGGGAGTGCGCTTTCCGATTTCGGGCTCGCCGGCATAGATGACCAGTTCGGGCTCGGACCAGCGGGAGAGTCGTGCGTGATCGGGCAGCAAGCGCAAGTGCATGCGGGCTGACTCGCCGGAAATCTGGTCGGGCTCGAACGCGGCGCGTGGGGCTGTCAAGCGGCCTGCCGCATACGTTACGGAGTTTTGGGGTGGAACACCGACGAACAAACGGGCGATGCCGTGCTCGACGGGTACACCATCAATGAACTGGCGATAGGCGATAACCGTTCCTTTTTCTGAACCCAGGTCCGCCTGCCACTCAAGCCGAAGGTCCGGGTTGGGAAGACCGAATACGCCGCCAAACTTCTCCAGAAAAACCGCGGCCGCTTTGACGGGGGTCGCGGCGGTGGTCATGGGTCGGCCGAATACAGTGGTCACGCCGTCCCCGGCCGTCCGGACCTGCACACCGGGAAAACGCGAGCGTAATTCCTGGATGATGCCGGAATCCTTGGTTTGCGCGTCCGCACTGCCGGGAAGGAATCCGGCCAGTATGGAGGCGGTAAAAAACAGTATGCGATGGTTTGGTCGCTCGTTCATGTCATCCCTCACCCACTATCAGGGTTTATAATGGTTAGCAGTAAGGGGGCATGCATTCCGGCGGCGACGCATCGAAGATTCAGTAACACGCATGCAACGGGCGGCAGCCCCCTCTGGCCCACCCGCAGACGAAAACGTAGGGTAATCGAAAATGAAATTGAAAGTCAAAGAAAAAAGGCAACCAGGCAGCAAGGCAACGGGGCAACAATGCAGCGGGGATCACGTCACGAGCGGATCCGAGAAATCCGGCTCGGTTCCGAGCATGCGTGACAGTTTGTTCCTCGTGATGCTTGCGGTTATTTCCGGTGCGGTTACGTCATCGACATTCGCCATTGATGTTCGGGGGGCGCAGTGGGACGGCAGCGCCTTTGCGGGGAGTTGGGTCGGATCGCCGAATGGAAGGGACATCAACATTCAGACCGCCCACGGATTGGTGAGCTTCACGGTCGACGATGTGGCGCGTTTGGATTTTCAGACGGACTACCGGGCGCCGTCTGGACCTGTCGCTTTCTTCCTGCACGATGGCGGCATGTTGTTCGGCGAATTTCTCGCCGGTGCGATCGATGCCGTCCGGGCGAGAGCGTCCATCGGCGATTTCACCATCAGCTGGAACGAACTAGCTGCGATTCGATACGGCGAACCCACTCAATTCAAGCGGGCCAACGATCTTTTCGAAGAAGCACTGCGAACGCGTTCGCCCAGTCAGGACGTGCTTATCTCGCGGGATCAGGCCGACGTAAAAGTCTTGCAGGGCCGGCTCGAAACGCTGAGCGAAAAGGGCGGGTCGTTTCTTTTTGCAGGCGAAGCGCGCAAATTTCAGAATGAGAAGCTTTTTGGAATTGTTTTCGCGGCCGGTGCGTCGAAGCCTGCTCCGGGCCATGTACTGATTGAACTGGCGGACGGCTCGAGCTTTTCGGGGACCATGAAGTCGGCGGACGAGAGGACGATGCGCGTGGAGTCGACATTTGGGGTCGAGGTCGAGGTTCCGCTGGGCGATGTGCGGCGATTGAAGTTGCGTAGCGACCGGGTTCAGTTCGTCAGCGACTTGAAGCCCGCGAATCAGCGTGTTGAAGGAGTCTTGCACGCGCCGTGGCCGATCCGGACCGACCAGAATGTGCTGGGCGATCCCCTTTCCATAGGAGGCCGAAAGTTTGAGCGGGGCGTGGGCGTCCACAGTCGAACAGAACTTTCGTATGCCATTGCCGGCGAGTTCGATCGCTTCGCCGCGACCATCGGCATCGATGACGCCGTTCGTCCCTTGGGGAGCGTGGTCATGCAAGTCAAGGGCGACGGACGCACACTATTCGATAGCGGTGTAATTGCCGGAAACGATCCGCCGCGCGACGTTCTGGTGGACATTGCGGGCGTACAATCGCTGACGCTTCTGGTGGACTATGGAGAAGGATTGGACGCATCGGATCACGCCGACTGGGGAGACGCGCGACTGCTGCGTCCAGCAAAGAAGTCGAAAAGAAATTAACCGAATGCGTTGCATCAAGAGCATTTTTGGTTTGACGTTCGGCATTGCTGCCTTCAGCGCAACCGCCGCGTTCACGGCGACTCCTGAATCGGACCCCGTCCTGCGGGCCGAGTCCGCGCTCATTCAAACCATCGAAAAAATCTCCCCCGCTGCGGTGTGCATTCACGATGCGGCCCAGCGCGGCGGCGGATCGGGCGTGCTCATTGACACGGAGGGTTACGGCCTGACCAACTTTCACGTCGTCGCGGGCATGATGGAAAAGCGACGGGGATGGGGCGGGCTCAGCGACGGAACACTTTACGAGCTCGAGGTCCTGGGCATCGATCCCGTAGGCGACGTGGCCATGTTCCGCCTGAAGAGGGAGGACTCAACTACGAAGAATGAGTTCCCCTTCGCAACGCTCGGGGATTCCGACCGCGTGCAGATCGGCGACACGGTGATCGCGGCGGGCAACCCGTTCATCTTGAGCGAGGATTTTACGCCGAGCATTTCGGTCGGCGTAGTGTCAGGCACACACCGATATCAAAAGGGCGTCGGCGGCAACCTGATTTATTCCGACTGCCTGCAAGTGGATGCGGCCATCAACCCGGGCAATTCCGGCGGAGCCTTATTCAATGCGGATGGCGAGATCGTCGGCATCAATGGCCGTATTTCGGTGGGAGCCCGCGGACGGCTAAACGTCGGTCATGGCTTTGCGATTTCTTCGAACCAAATTCGCAGATTCATCCCAGCCATGCGCGCCGGACTGCTCGCGCGGCATGGAACTTTGGGCGCTGGGTTCATCGAATCCGAAGGTGACCGAGTATTGTTCGTCGACGTCGCGCCGGGCGGGGCCGCAGAGCGGGCAGGCATCCGCAACGCGGATCGGCTGTTGAAGTTCGACGGCATGGCGGTGAGGACGCAAAACGTGGTCGCCAGCATGCTGGGAACGTATCCGCAAGACTGGCCGGTATTGCTGGAAGTCGAGTCGGATGGAAAACCGCGAGAAGTCGAGCTGCGTCTCGACCCGGTGAACCCGAAAATGAAAAGTGCGTTCAGCGCTGACCGCCAGGTCAATTTGACCCAGGTCCGTCGATTACTCAATGGATTTCGTCGAGCGGTATTTCGCGATGCGTCGGTGACTCTGCCGGAGAGTTGGTCGTGGACCATAAAACGCGAGTATATGGACGAGCACGGCGCATTGAAATTCAGCGAGCAATACGCGGTTAGCGCAGCGATCGAGTCGCCCGTGCAAATGGTCCAATTGCACGACGACGGTTCGCGGGGATTCCAGATCGTGTACGACGAAGCGTCGGCGGTGAAAAATCTGATCGAGGACGGCCAGAAGATGGACCTGCCCACGGGTGAAAGAATCGCTCTCAATGCGCTGCACGTCGTGCGGCATCGGCTGCTGGGAGAATTATCCGACGAGGAACTTTCCGAAGTGGCGCACACGGGAGCGGACGCCTTTTTGAGTAAGAGCAAGGCAGCGGGTCGTGAGGCTGGTCCTTCTCAGAGCGTGCTTGAGGTGATTGACTGGCCGATGGGCGGGCACACGCTGGCGAAATTCTCCTTCGACCCGGAAACCGGTCGCCTGTTGCGCATTCGCGTTCGCGACATCGCCACCAATGAGCAGGCCACCGTCGAGTTCTCGGATTACAACTGGGCGTCGGGGTTTATGTTGCCGCACACGCTGGACGTTCGAATGGGAAGTGCGGCTTATCGCGAAACGCTGTCCAATTGGAACGTAAAATGAAAGTCCGCGCGGTTCTTATTCTGCTCGGCGCGGCGCTTTGCTGTAACCGGCCGGCGCGCGCGGACGGATTCCGCGTCGCCATCGAAAGCGCCCTGCCACGCGTGGTCAAGCTTTACGGGCTGGGGGTCGGCACGCAGGCCGGTTACGGCAGCGGGGTGATCGTTTCGCCCGACGGGCTGGTGCTCACCGTGTTCTCCCTGCTGATCGACGCCGAGCATATTCGCGCTGTGACACACGATGGCACTACATACGAGGCGGACGTCGTGCACCGCGACCCGTCGCAGCAACTGGCATTGCTACAGCTTAAGACTCGCCCTCTCTTGGGCGGGGGGAACGCGGAAGCAGTGGCGTCACCGGCTGGAACGTTCGATCCCTTTGCTTATTTCGAGGTGCCATGCGAGTCGGCCGCCAATGGAGCGACCGGGTCCTCATGCCCGGAGCTCCATGTGGGTGATTGGGTGGTGGCAGCCGGTAATCCGTTCAAGGTTGCTGAAGGTGCTGAGCCGGTTTCGGTCGCGCACGGCGTGTTCTCCGCTCGGACACGGCTGGACGCGCGTCGCAAGGTGAAGGATTTTCCTTACCGCGGCGACGTGCTGGTGATTGACGCGATCACCAGCAACCCCGGTGCACCGGGCGGCGCGCTGGTGGACATCGAAGGGCGCTTCGTGGGCATGATCGGCCGGGTGGTCGTCTCCAACCGCACGCATACGCACTTCAACTATGCAATCCCCCGCGACGTGCTGGCCGAGTTCCTGCGCGACGCCGCCGATCCGGCTCTTGCCGCGAAAACTCAGTCCAAGCGGCGATCTCAGGATGTCGAGTCGTCAGCCGTCGACGTCGGGCTTCGCATTTCGCGTACCGGGTACAAGGATCTGCCGCCTTTCGTCGAGCGTGTCCGCAAGGGCTCACGTGCGGAAAAAGCCGGCGTGCTCAAGGACGACCTCATTCTCTCGATCAATAACGCCAACGTGGCCGATGTGCGCGAATTCGACGAGCGCTGGGGCTCGCTGGTGGCCGGGGAGCCGATCGACCTGGTGATTCGCCGCGACCGCCGCATCATGAATGTCCGCCTGGAGCCCACAACGCCATGAAAAAATTCACCCCGTCCACCCTCTTCGTACCTTCGAGCCTCCGTGCCCTCGTGCCTTTCCTGGCCCTGGCGATGGCGTTTGCTCCGAGTGTCTTCGCCGCGGACAGCGACGTGCACTCGCTCGAAACCCTCAAGGCCACGCAAGAGCGATTTCGCGGGGTCGCGGCAAGAATAAGACCATCCCTGGCTCGAATCGAAACGGTGGGCGGCACGCAGCCGGTCGCCCGTTCGCAGACACCAGATCCCGAACCAACGGACAACGATCCCGAAGGCCCGCCCGCTCCGCGCCGCACGCAAAGGCCGTTTCAAGAGTCGCTCGGTTCGGGCTTCGTCATCGCCGACGGGCCCACCACCGGCCTGGTTTATTCCGCCGACGGGTACATCGTCACCAGCAGTTTCAACTTCGTCCGCGATCCCGCACTGATCTCCGTCACACTGTCGGATGGCCGCATGGTGGCGGCCGATTTGATCGCTCGCGATCAAGTGCGCAAGATCGCCCTTCTAAGAGTTGATGCGACCGATTTGCCGGTCCCGCAATGGACTTCACACGAAGATGTTCGCGTCGGTCAGTGGGCGATCGCGCTGGGGCTGGGGCTGGGCGGCACCGAGCCATCCATGTCCGTCGGCATCATCAGTGCAAAAAATCGCATGCACAAGAACGCCATTCAAACCGACGCCAAGCTCAGCCCGATTAACTTTGGCGGGCCTCTGTGCGATATTCAAGGCCGCGTTGTGGGCATCAATGTGCCCATGGCTCAGCGGCCCGGCGAGCTGGCCGGCGTGGAGATGTACGACTCCGGTGTGGGTTTTGCCGTGCCTAAGCATCGACTCGACGCGATCGTCAGCGAGTTGAAGACTGGCCGCTCATTTTTGCGCGGCTGGCTCGGTGTCTCGCTCAATCCAAGAGTCACCGATGCCGTGGTGGTGCAAAACATCGCGGACCCTTCGCCGTCGCGCGACGCCGGCGTGCAAATCGGCGACAAGATTGTGAAGGCAGATGGCTCGCCCGTAAAACACTTTGGACAGCTTATGCAGGCCCTGTACATGATTCCCGCGGGCGAGACGGTGGAAATCGAAATCGAGCGCGCGGGCCAATCGATCCCCATCAAAGTGGTCCTCGCGGAAAGCGCCAAGCTCGGGGCGCTTCCTGATCTCCCTGAGCCGTTCGATCCCGCAGCCCCGCAAGAGTCCCCCGCCGATCCCCCACCGTCCGACGAGCCGCCTCAAGACGAGCCGTGAGTATCAGGCTGCACGCGGCGTCCTGAACAAACGCATGTTGTCATGCTGAGCGTAGCGAAGCATCTCGC
>JBKJYI010000560.1:0-5437 GCA_046715855.1 Phycisphaerae bacterium | reverse complement strand
GCGCTGAAGCATGGGCAGGGCGAACGCGGCTGTCTTGCCGGTTCCGGTCTGGGCACAGCCCAATAGGTCCTTGCCATCCAGCACGTGCGGAATGGTCGCGATCTGGATCGGTGTTGGGGTGCGGTATCCGGCTTCGCGCACGGACCGCAGCAGCGGCTCAGAAAGCCGCAAGTCTTCAAATTGCATATCTAGATTTCTCTCTATGATTTCCAGGCGAAAGATGTGTCGGACGCAACTCGCGTCTGCCTATGCCATCGGTACCTGGCTGCACCGATGGTCATTTTCAAATCCACGGGTTGCTATGGAATCGTAGGCGGTGCGGGGATTTGTGTCAAACCGACGCACCTTTCATTCGCCACAAGGGAGTAACAACCATTGCGAAATCCGCAGAAATCCTTACTATTGAATGATTGGACGCAAATTTCCCATCTCATTTTTCTTCCGAGTATTTCGAGTCTTTTCTCGCCCCCTTTCGTGATTTTCCGGCTTTGCAAGACCGATTGCTGGCGGTGCTTGATGCGCTGCCCGAAGAGGTCAAAGCCGATTTCCGCGAGGACCCCCGGTTCCGGATCGCCTTGGATGATTTCGTTCCCCGCGAAGGGCGGAATGTATGGCTGGCATGTCCGGCGCCCGGCGGAAATGGAAGCCGCTGCGTAGTGCTCAAGCCGCGCCTGGCGGACTGCGCGAGAGACTTTGCCTTGTACGTGATCGCGCACGAACTCGCCCACGCCTATCTTCGAAACGGAGTCTGGGGCGATCATGCTGACCCGGAAACATCCGCAGACGCATTGGCCGCCAGTTGGGGCTTCCTCCAACCAGTTTGAAAGCTGGGTATTGATCTGTTTTGTGGAGTGCCCCGGCCGGAGACTTTAGTCGGCGCCTGTATCCGTTCACGACTCGACGCTTTACTCGGCAGTGAGCAGGGCGGCATATTTCGGTTCCATCAGAACTTGGTCAGTAGGAACCATGGTGATGACGTCCCACGGGCAGACTTGGGCACACAGCTTGCACCCGATGCAAACGTTGAGATCGATCGTGCAGACCCCCATCGCGTAGCCGGGATGCTTGGGGTCAGAAATGTGATCGATGCAATTGACCGGGCAGACCGTGACGCATGCGTCGCAGCCGGTGCAAATGTCCTCGTCGAGGATCGCGAGTTGCTTGGGAAGTTTCTTCTTTTTGGCCACAAAGCCTGCCTGTCAGGATGATCGCTCGCCATCCGGCTGAAAGGCAATGCTCGATGATGCCTACATACCGTCACGCCTTGGCGAATGCCCGTTTCTCTTCAAAATTTTAGCATTCGACGCACTACCGGGCAACCTCAGGGGTCCGGACGAGTGATCCATCGATGCTCCCACTGTACGAGATTCCGAGTGAAAACCATGCAGCCGGACTTTGCCCGGAGTCGTTTCGTACCGGACTTTCCGATCAAGCTTGCGAGCCAGCAACTCCTCTACAGTCACCATGGCGGCGCCTTTGGCGGTCACTTGGCGAATGGCCTGGTCCGCGGTTCCGTCGCTCCAGTAGCCGCAGGCGTCCGCGACGATGGTCACCTTCTTGTTGCGCGCCAGTAAAGCAAGAGCCAGCGATTTGATCGAAGTCTCCATGCCCACGCCGAAGAGGAGAAATTCGCCAACAGGTGCGTGGCTCATCAAGCGGTCGGCCTTGGGATTTGAGAGTAAATCGTCCGTGCGCTTCCAGAAGATGACTTGTTGGTACGACGCGAACAAGTCAATAGGAACGGCCAGCGTGTTGTCGGACGGCACATACCGTCGATTGGCCAGAAGCGTGAAGGCAAGCTTTTCCTGGCCATCCGACCCATCCACGCAGTGAATGGGGTTGCCGCTGTCGGAGAGTTCGAATTCCCGATGGGCTTCGAGGGACGAGACGATCGGAGTCTGGTTGCGTTTCACCCACGCGATCACCCGTCGTAATGCCGGTATGAGTTGATCGAGGTTGGCGACCGGAAACGCACGACCCGGCTCGCAAAAATCCCGTTGAGTGTTGAGATCGATCGCCACGCACTGAAATGCGCGCCCACAAGAACGTGTAATCATCCCGTTCCCCCCAGAGTTTCCAAGTTATCCACGGTGCGCGCGGTTGGCGCGCTGAGTCACCAAGATACGCTGTCGGCGGGGGTGGTTTGCTTCTTTCCCAACCCCGTGCCCGTCCGTCACAATCGGGGATTGATCTGTTTTTCCACCAGAAGTGTAGCGGCCTTCACCAGCAAAAGCGAAGAATTCTTACAAAATCTGTAAATCGTTAGATTTTAGCCGGTTATGGCTGCCCCCCCCGAGGTGGTGGCAAGCTGTGAGTTGCTGTGAGTCGTTGTGAATTGAAGGAGTGATCCGGTCTATGCAATGCTGCGTCCCCCATCGATGGCGATGATCTGCCCGGTGATGTAGTCGCCCGATTCAACCAAAAAGTGCACCAGCCCAGCGACTTCTTCCGGCGTGCCGGCGCGCTGCAGAGGCACCTGGGAAATGAGCCTGGTTCGAAGTTCGGGCGGATACTCCACGGGAAACGCCGCGATGCCCGGCGAGACGCCATTGACTCTGATGTGCGGAGCATAAGCCTTCGCCAGTCCGCGAGTCAGGGCCACCAACGCCGCCTTCGAGCAACAATACGACAGGTAGCTTGGCCAGGGATGCTCGGCTGCTATGTCGCACATGTTGACAATATGGCCCCGCCCGCCGGCTTCAAGATGCGGCCGTGCGTAATGACATAGCGCCGCCGCGGCCGTCGCGTTCACCCTAAACATCCCATCCCACTCAGAAGCATCGAACACCGCATTATCTTTCTTGCGTTCGCTTGCCGGACGCGGATCGAACATCGACGCATTGTTCACCAGCACGTCGAGGCGACCCAGCGCAGCGACACTTTGTTCGATGATGAATGCCCAGTTTTTTTGGTCGGCGAGGTCGGCTTGGATCAATGCGCATCGTCGATCGAGCCTGCGCACCTCGTCAGCCGCTTGCTCGGCTTCCTCTCGCGATGTGCGAAAGTGCAGAGCTATATCCCAACCGGCCGGGGCCAGTGCCAGGACGATGGCACGCCCCACGCGCTTCGCCCCACCCGTAACCAGGGCAACTCCCTTCGTGCCTTCGTGCCCGCGTGCCTTCGTGCCTGTCTCCATCACTCTGAGTCGTCCGGAAACTCTTTCAGCTTATGCATGGACCACACATCCGTTGTATCGCTCGGCGGCAAACCGCGACGCACGAGGCTTTGCCGATAACGCCGGCTCGCCCGGACAAACACAAAGCTCGCGGCCAGAAAAACAACCACCAGAATCACGCCCCCCACGAGCATCCCCGGTGCAATGCCCACGGTCTTGACGGTTTGTTCGCCATCTCCCTCCGCCCGGCTCACAGCGATCGGTTTGGCGGCGTTCGCCGTGCGATAAATCCAGCTGCCCCACGCCCACATCAGCAGCACCAGCCCCACAACCAGGAAGCCCAGTCCCATGGTCATCCGCCGTTGTTCGAATTCGCGATTGTCATCGGCGACTGTCATGGCACGTTGCTCCACCGAAAAGAATCACAACCAGGCCTTTGCCGCCCGGGGGTTAAACGTACTGATTTCCTGCAGCCGGTCGTAAAGTTTGCGTTCTTCCTCTGTCAGTGTCTTGGGCGGCACCATATGCACCACTACGTACTGATCCCCACGCCCCCCCGCATCCCGCCGGACCACGCCCTGCCCGCGAAGCCGCAGTCGCCCGCCGCTCGGAGTGCCCGGCGGCAGTGTCACCGTTCCACGGCCTTCCACCGTCGGAACTTCGATCTTCGCCCCCAGCACGGCCTCCGTCACGGAAACCGGCACATCCAGATAAATGTCGGAACCCTCGCGACGAAAATAGGGATGAGGCCCGACGTGAACCACGAGAATGATGTCGCCGCTGGGTCCGCCATCGGCCGACGCCCCCTTGCCGCGCACGCGAATCTTCTGCCCGTGCTCAACGCCCGCCGGAATCTTCACGTCGATGGTTTCTTCACCCGTTTCGCGCCCGACCCGGAGGCTTAGTGTCGTGCCGCGAATGGCCTGGTCGAATGAAATTTGAACATTGTGCAATTGCTCCGGAGGTGGTCGTCGCGGTGCAGCCCGGGCCGTCCGGCGACCACCGCCCCCGCCAAAAATCTGTTCGAAGATGCTCTCGCCCGCGCCGCCACCGCGCCCACCTCCGCCGCCAAACGCCGAGAAGAGGTCTTCCAAATCTTCCGAGCGCACCGAAGACCCGCCGCCCCATTGGTAGACCTGCTCTCCCGTAGGCCGCGTCTGCCATTCGCCGACGGCCACATCTCCATATTCATCGTATTGGGCGCGTTTTTTCGGGTCGTTCAAAACGCTGTAGGCATGCTGGACTTCTTTGAACTTGGCTTCCGCCGAGGGGTCCTTCTGGTTGCGGTCAGGGTGATACTTCTTCGAAAGCGTACGATAGGCCCGCTTGATCTCGTCGGTGGAAGCGCCTTTTTTTACGCCGAGCACTTCATAATGATCGCGACGTTTGGCCATCAAAGTTCCCGTCAAACACACCCGCGCGAATACCGCCAGGTTGCAACGAATACGCAATCCTAGGAACAAAGCAGTATAAAGCCGCGCGTTTATTCTTGCCATGTAAGCCAGAAGTTGCGGCTTGAATCACAAGGGGGGATAATTATTGGGAGATGTCTCGTGGCCCACGGTTGAGGCGAGGGCTGGCCAGAGGAGATTCGCCGCGAGAACTCCTCAACGTGGTAACGAACACCATCGCGAGTCGATGCGAACTCTTCAAAGGAAATAACCATGATTCGAAACGGATGCTTGTTGACGCTCGTCATCGCAGTCCTGGCCCACGCCACCCCGCCCGAGCCTGCGAAGCAGACCGCTCCGGCTCCCGGCGCGACTCAGCCGCCCAAGCCTCCTGCCCCGGACAGGCCCGCCGAAGGACTCCCGAAAGGCATAACCGGATCGCAGCTTCGACTCACCGGCATTCGATTCATCGTCCCCGCCGGGTGGGAATCGCAGCAGATTCAGCCGGGCGCCATGGCCCCGAAGGCCGTCTACCAGATTCCGCCCACGAAGGCCGGCGAAGAGCCCGGCGTGATCCGAATCACCCACTACCCTGAGATGAAAGGCAAGGACGACTCCAACATCGACCGCTGGATCGGCCAGGTGACCAAGGCCGACGGCACGCCGGCCACCCGCGCGGATGCCAAAGTCGAAAAGGTCGAAACGGGCAACATCCGCCTCACCACCGTCGACGTCAGCGGCAACGTGAAGATGACCATGCGCGACACGGGCAAGCCGGACCAGCGGATGATCGCGGCCATCGTGGACCACCCCAAAGGCCCGCACTTCATCGTAGCCGCCGGCCCGGCCAGTGCGATGAAGGAGTGGGAAGCGTACATTTTCAAGTTTCTCAAGAGCGCGGAAGTGACGGACAAATAGACGACCCATCCGA
>JBKJYI010000559.1:0-4544 GCA_046715855.1 Phycisphaerae bacterium | reverse complement strand
GAATTGGGCCTGTCGAGTCCGCGCCGCCAATGCCGCCTATATGAATATGCGTATCCACCAATCCCGGCATGATGACCTTGCCGGTAACGTCGACCCGCTCCGCGTTCGCGGGAATGGTGACGGAGTTTGCAGCCCCCGCAGCGGCAATTTTTCCGCCTTCAATAATCAGGACGCCCTGCTCGATTTCCGGCCCGGCAATGGGAATGAGTCTTGCTCCGACATAGGCTCGTGGAGCTGCGCCCCCCGGTGCTTGACCTAAGGCAATACCGCCCGCCAGATAAATCCAGAGTAAAACTGCCGTAAATCGCTTCAATCCATGCACTCCAAGAATGTCAAAATCCCTGATGGCTGCAATGCAATTGTACGCGTTGCGCTGGCCATCCGCCACATGCGCGAGAATCGACATTAGCCCGCTATAATCAGGCTATGCCGCTCTCAGGTTTCCATCCCACCATCAGCCGTTGGTTCGCGGAGCGCTTCGGCGCACCTACCGAGCCGCAGCGCGAAGGCTGGCCGCGCATCCGGGCCGGACTGCATACACTCATCGCCGCTCCCACTGGAACCGGCAAGACTTTGGCCGCCTTTCTGTCAGCCATTAACGAATTGGCGCGGCAGGGGGCGTCGCTGCCAGACGAAACCCGCGTTTTGTATGTTTCTCCGCTTCGGGCACTCAGCAACGATGTGCAGAAAAATCTGAATGCGCCGCTTTGCGAATTAGCCGCGCTCGATCCTGAGTTTCCCGAAATTCGCGTGCAGGTGCGTACCGGCGACACGCCACAGCGCGAACGGGCGGCCATGCTCCGTACGCCGCCGCATATTCTCGTCACCACTCCGGAATCGCTCTACATACTGCTCACCAGCAAGGGCGGGCAGGGCCTGCTGAAGACCGTCCAAACGGTAATCGTGGACGAGATTCACGCCATGATTCGCGACAAGCGAGGATCGCATCTTGCCCTTTCGCTCGAACGGTTGGAAGCGCTCACTGGGCCGGTGCAGCGCATCGGACTTTCGGCTACGCAAAAGCCGCTCAGCGACGTGGCCCGCTTCCTGGTCGGCGTGGGCCGCGAGTGCGCGTTAGTGGACGTCGGCCATCGGCGGCAAATGGACGTCGCCATCGAGGTGCCGCCTTCGCCGCTTTCTACCGTCTGTTCTCACGAGCAATGGGACGAGGTGTACCACCGCATCGCGGAGCTCATCAACGAACACCGCACCACGCTGGTTTTCGTCAACACTCGCAAGCTGGCCGAGCGCGTCGCTGCCCGGCTCACCGACGTGCTCGGCGAGGAGCAGGTGACCTGCCACCACAGCAGCCTGTCGCGCGAGCGGCGACTCGACGCCGAGCAGCGACTGAAAGCCGGAACGTTGAGAGCGCTGGTTGCGACGGCTTCGCTCGAACTTGGAATTGATATCGGTGACGTGGACCTTGCCATCCAGATCGGAACCACGAGCTCCATCGCCACGTTCCTTCAGCGCGTCGGCCGCAGCGGGCACGCCGTGCGCGGCACTCCGAAAGGCCGATTATTCCCGCTTACCATCGATGAACTTCTGGAAGCCGCGGCCATTCTGCGGGCCGTGGCGCGCGGCGAGCTCGATCGAACGCCGTATCCCACCGACCCGCTGGATATTCTCGCGCAGCAGGTTGTGGCCGCGTGCGTGAGTGCAGGGCCGGAAGGCCTGTACGAAGATGAACTGTTTGAGATGTTCACCCGCGCCTGGCCGTATCGCGATTTGAAGCGTGAAGACTTCGACGCGGTCATACGCATGCACAGTGAGGGGCGGCGGGCGCTGCTGCACCGCGACGGCGTGGGCCGGCGGATCATGGCCAAAAAGCGGGCCCGAATTCCTGCGATCACCAGCGGCGGTGCGATTCCCGATGTGGCCGATTTCCAGGTGCTGATGGAGCCGGAGGGTCTGTTCATCGGCACGCTCAACGAAGACTTCGCCATCGAATCCAACATCGGCGACATCTTTCAACTGGGTAATACCTCGTGGCGCGTGTTGAAGGTTGAGCGCGGTGTCATCCGTGTCGCCGACGCCAAGGGCCAGCCGCCCAGCGTTCCCTTCTGGCTTGGCGAAGGCCCCTCGCGCACCACCGAACTCTCCCACGAAATCGGCCGCATCCGCGAGGAGGCCCATGATCCGCTGGTGCTGCAGCGGGACATCGGACTCTCCGCCGAGGCGGCGACGCAGATTGCGGAGCACCTTATCGAAGGACGCCGCGTCCTTGGCACGGTGCCGACTCAGGAGCGCGTGATTCTCGAACGATTCTTTGATGAAAGCGGCGGGATGCAAATGGTGCTGCACGCTCCGTTCGGCGGACGGATCAACCGAGCTTGGGGCCTTGCCTTGCGCAAGAAGTTCTGCCGCGGTTTTGGGTTTGAATTGCAAGCCGCCGCGAACGAAGAGGCAATCGTTATTTCGCTTGGTCTCCAGCTCAGTTTTCCGCTGGAAGATGTATTCAACTATTTGCACCCCAACAGTGTGAAAGAGACGCTCACCCAAGCGGTGCTCGATCAGCCCATGTTCGAGTCGCGCTGGCGCTGGAATGCGACGCGGTCGCTGGTGCTCGAAAAGTTCCAAAACGGCAAGCGCGTCCCGCCCGCAATCATGCGCATGCGCGCCGCCGATTTACTCGCCTCCACGTTTCCGGCGGCCGTCGCGTGTCCGGAAAATCTTCCGGCGGGGGACCTGCCCATTCCCATGGACCATCCCCTGGTGCGGCAGACAATTGACGACTGCCTTACTGAAGCTACTGACGTAGCCGGTTTGGTAGACATATTGACGGCACTGCGCAATGGTAGAATTGAACGAGTTGCGGTTGACACGCCGGAGCCTTCCGCTTTCGCACGGGGAATTCTTTCGTCCCAGCTCTACTCATTCCTTGACGACGCTCCCCTCGAAGAACGTCGCACGCAAGCAGTTCTCACGCGGCGGGCACTCGACCCCAAATCACTCGACCAGATCGGGGCGCTCGATCCCGCGGCAGTCGAGCGCGTCCGCGAGGAAGCGTGGCCCGACGCCGAGCACGCCGAGGAAGTTCATGAGATTCTGCTCTGGATCGGCTTCGTTACGGACGAGGAAGCCGCCCCGTGGTTGCCCTGGTTAGCGCAACTTGCTGCACAAAACCGCGTGATTCATCAAGCCGGCCAATGGTCGGCCGTTGACGGACCGCGCGAGCCGAAAAAAATCCTGCTCGGCCGGCTCGAAGCGCGTGGTCCTGTATTTGAGGATGATCCGCGCATCAAGCTCGCGACCGGCGAAACGGCCTCGGTCTTGCTGGAGCTCGAGCGCGAAGGCCGCATTCTTCGCACGCGACTCGAAGGCAAGACCGCGTGGTGCGAACGCCGTTTGCTGGCCCGCATTCACCGATACACTCTCGATAAGTTGCGGCAGGAAATCCAGCCCGTTTCGGCCACTGACTTCCTGCGGTTTCTAGCTTGCTGGCAGCATGTAGAGGACGACTATCGCCTCGAAGGACCGCGCGGAGCATCCGCAATTCTCACGCAGCTCGCCGGTTTCGAAGCACCCGCCTGGGCCTGGGAGTCCAGCATTTTGCCGCGCCGTCTGCGCGACTACCGCCGCGAATGGCTCGATGAGCTCACCCTCTCCGGCGAGTTCGCATGGGGCCGGCTGTGGGGCGGGGGAGCCAGTGCGATCCGTGTGACACCCATTGCGCTCATTCGACGCGACGAGATGGACACCTGGCTCAATCTCACCAAGCCGCCCATCATCGAGAATCTTGGCGGTCCCGCTCGTGACCTGCTCGACGTGTTGGCCGTACGCGGCGCGATGTTCCCGCAGGAACTCCAAAAAGCCGCCAAGCTCCCGGCGGGATACGCCGAAATGGGCCTGGCCGACCTCGTCTCGCACGGGCTGGTCACCTGCGACTCCTTCGCCGCCCTGCGCCAAATCATTACCCCGCCTTCAAGGCGAAAGCGCCCGGTAAAATCCGTGGGCCGATGGAGCATGTTCCGCAGCAACATTCAGCCCGAAAGCGCAAATGAATTTCTAGCGAAGCAAATGCTCCAACGCGCCGGCGTGGTCTTTCGAAAAGTGCTGGAGCGCGAAAAACTTCCAATTGGGTGGTCGGCACTGGCACGCGTCTATCGCGGCATGGAGCTTCGCGGCGAAGTGCGCGGCGGTCGCTTCGTGGCCGGTTTTTCCGGCGAGCAGTTCGCCCTGCCTGAAGCCGTGGAGTTATTGCGAAAAGTGCGACGAAACGAAATAGACGAACCGCGCCAGCCGCTTTCCGTGACATCCGCCGACCCGCTGAACTTCCAGGGAATCCTCACCCCCGCGGATCGAGTATCCCCCACCACGCGCCGAAATGTCTTAGTGGGATGAGTGAGCCAACGCCACTGTGAAACCGCAATGTACAAACTGGGACGACCCTCTTCGATGGCGCATTTTTGCCTTGGAGCCCCGTCCGGCTTACAATCGCGACCGGCAGCCGGTCATTCGGCACACGGGGCGTAGCGCAGTCTGGTTAGCGCGCTTGACTGGGGGTCAAGAGGTCGCAGGTTCGAATCCTGTCGCCCCGAATG
>JBKJYI010000558.1:0-9850 GCA_046715855.1 Phycisphaerae bacterium | reverse complement strand
CGTGTTGGTAAGCCGGACCTTGACTCGGATTTCGCTCAAGGTCTTTTCCATGTTGGATTATAGCCAGGCCGTTAGGCAAACTTGGACTATTACGAGCAAGGGCGGATTTTTCCGTCTCGCTGACCACCCCCTGACGGTCGCGGCTCTGTTTGGCCGACCCTACCGTCGCGGTGCTGACTAGCCGCCGACTTTCATGATGACCATGTCGGTGACGTGGTCGATGCAGGCGCTCTTCAGGACGTCGGCGATCTTGGCGTTTTTGCCGTAGTCATCGGTCTTGACGTGGAACTGCTCCATCAGCACCCGTTCGGCAAAGAAGGCGTTGACTTTGCCCTCGGCGATTTTGTCGACGATCTGGGCGGGCTTGCCCTCGGTCTGGGCCTGCTCGCGCGCGGAGTCGCGGACCTTGTTAACCTGATCCACCGGAACCGTGCCGCGGTCGATAGCTACCGGAAGCGAAAACAGCGTGTGCATGCACAAATCGCCGCCGATGTTCTTGTCCGACTTGGGGGCCGCACTGAAGGCGAGCAGCACGCCGCTTTTGCCGTCATGGTGCACATAGGAGGCGAGGTGCTCGCCGGTAACGCGGCGGGCCTTGGCGAGGTTCATCGACTCGCGGAGGCGGCCAAACACGTCGGTGAACTTGGCGTCCATTTCCGGGTCGGAGCGAATCTTGGCCACGTCGGGAGCGGACTCCGTGCCCATGGCGACTTTCTTGGCGAAGGCGTTGGCCAGATCGACGAACATGTCATTCTTCGCGACCGGCGCGGTCTCGCACTGCAGCTCGATGATGCCGCCGACCTTCTTGGCCGCGTCGATGAAGATGGCGATGCGACCTTCGCCGGTTGCGCGGTCGGCGCGCTCGGAGAGCTTGCCCTTGTGCTTCTTGCGCAGCCACTCCATGGCCGCTTCCATATCGCCCTTGCTCTCAGTGAGGGCCTGCTTGCACTCCATCATGGGGAGGTCGGTTTTGGCCCGGAGGTCCTTGACTGCCTGTGCGGATATTTCTGCCATGTTCGATGCCTTCTTCACTGTGACCGCGTTCGCGGCTCGTATGCAAAATCTGAAATGGAAACACGGCCTGGTTGCGGCCAGACCGTGCCACCGTTGTCTTAGGAAACTGCGTCGGTTGCCGGGGCCATCGAAGGACTGCGCTCAACAGGCACGCTGATGGAAGCCTCGGAGATAGGCCCCACTTCGCCGCCTTCGCCTTCAGCGCGGCCGGCTGCACGGCGTGCGCGGCGGCGTCCGCCTGCGGCGTCATCGTCATCTTTGTCGCCCTTGCCGGCCATGCGTCCCTTCTTCCCCTCTTCGACGGCGTCGGCCAGGTGCACCAAAATGGTGTCGATAGCGCGGATGGCGTCGTCGTTGCCGGGAATCGGAATGTCGGCGAAATCCGGATCGGAATCGGTGTCGATCAGGCACACGCTCGGGATGCTCAGCTTGCGGGCTTCGCGGACGGCGTTGTGCTCACGGTGGACGTCGATCACGATCAATGCGCCCGGGAGCCGCGTCATGGTGCGGATGCCGTCGAGATTGGTCTTGATCTTGTCGAGCTCGCGCTTGCGCATGGAGATCATCTTCTTGCTGTACTGCAGCGCGGTGCCGTCGAGCTCGGCTTTTTCGAGCTCCTCGAGGCGTTGGAGCCGCGAGCGAATGGTGCGGAAATTGGTGAGCGTTCCGCCCAGCCAGCGCTCGATGACGAATGGCATGCCGACGCGCTTGGCCTGCGTCTCGACCTGGAGACGGGCCTGGCGCTTGGTGCCCACAAACAACACATCCTCACCTTTGGCCACAAGTTGCGCGATAAACTTCTTCGCCCGCAGCAGGCCCTTCACCGTCTCGCGAATGTCGAGAATGTGAATGGTGTTGCGTTTGCCGAAGATGTACGGTGCCATCTTCGGATTCCAGCGGCTCACGCGGTGGCCATAGTGAATTCCTGAATCAACTAATTGACGAACCAACTCCGATGCCAAAAAACACCTCCAAAAACGACAATAGAATTCTTGTCCGGCAATACCGGAACGTGGCACTGTACCAGATTCTGGGACGTGATCAAGTCAGGCGCCGCGATCCGATCAACTCATGATTGTCCCGCACCGCTCCAGCCGGGACTTGCTTCCGTAGAAGTCGCCAAAAATCGATAAGATGTTATCGAACAGCAGCTTACGGGTTTTCACGGCGAACGCTTCCAAACGCCGAAGGTAATGAACTGCGGGTCGTCTCCTTCAATCTCGAAAATCATTTCATCGTACCACTCGCGCGGCGCCTCCGGATCCGATTCCGACTCCTTGTGAAATCTTGCGGAAAGGATTCTCAGGCTCTGCGGACCCGGGGACGCCAGCGGCCAGCGCACCACAAACTCCTCATCGCTTTGCCAGGGGACCCGCAAGACCGAAAGCAAGAGGTTCAAAAGGGCCGGTTTATCAATTTGCGTCTCGATAATGTACGAAGTCGCCATGCTTCCGGCTTCTTCGCGAGTAGGGTGTCGATAGGGTATGCCGTCGGCCCCCGTCAACTTGAGGGAAATCCTTTCGTTGATGATCACAACGGGCCGACCATCAACCATCCACTTCGCGCAAACCCAGTCCTGTCTTGGCGGCCCCCAGGATTTGGCGCCCGGGTTGGCCGGCTGCCAGGCGACCTGGGTCAGCAGCAGCTTGCGCCAGGTGATTTTCTTTCGGTCTTGCGGGATGTATTCAACTTGAAGGACCTTGCCCCATCCAGCAAGAAGGCGGGTCTTCTCGGATTCGCTTACTTCGCCTACTGGAACAAGGTCACCGAGTCGGCCGCCTGTGGGAACTTCGAAACACGAGGGCGCTTTCGTAAACCCGATGCACCGCTGCTCCAGTTCCCGCTTCCGGGCGTTTGTCCACTCCGGCAGGTTTTCCGCCTTTTCGGGATTCGAAATTCTTTCCGCCGGCGCAGCCTTGGGACGATCCTGAGCGCGAAGCTCGACCGAAAGGAGGCTGCACAGGCACAAACTTCCAAACATTCCAATCCAGCGAACACGCATCAGATCGTTCCTTATTAAGAGTCGGCGATATTCTTTTCCATTCTCCCCTTGCAATGGCTCATCGACCAGTCCCTGGCTGATTCGAGGCCTCATAGCTGCCGATTGCACTATCCTGGCACGTCTTCGCCTTGCTGCCTCGTTGCCTTGTTGCCTCATTGCCTCACAATACCCCAATGATCATTCGGCTGACGGGTAACTTGGTCGACGTGGACGAAGAATCCATCGTTCTCGACCGCGACGGGGTGGCCCGGGAGATATTGGTTCCGCGGTTTGCAATTGCGGAGCTGGCGGCATATCGCGGGCAGCAGATCACGCTGCACACCATTGAATTCTTCGAGGGCAATCATGGGTCGGGGCACTTGGTACCTCGACTGCTGGGGTTTTTGCATCGCGAGGATCGGGTGTTCTTCGAACGGTTTGTGGATGTAAAGGGGATCGGGCCTCGCAAGGCGCTCAAGGCCCTGGCGCAGCCGGTGCGAAAAATTGCCGCGTGGATCGAAGCCGGCGATGGGAAGGCGCTGGCGAGTTTGCCGGGGATCGGGGCGCGAGCGGCGGAAATGATCGTCGCGACGTTGCGCGGGAAGATGAAGGATTTAGCCATCGGCGCAGAGAGTGGCGCGGCCGCAAGCGGGATGGCCGTGCAGCTTTCGTCGGCGCAGCGCGACGCGCTGGAGATTCTAGTGGCCTGGGGTGATCCGCGAGCGGAGGCCGAGCGCTGGATCGAACGCGCGGCGCAGTTGCATCCCGATCTGGCCGGACCCGATCAGTGGGTGCGGGTGGCCTATCGGGTGAAGGCGGGAATCGAAGGGTAAATGTTAAAGTTCAAAATTCAAAGTTCAAAAATGCGCCCAAGGCGGTTGTGCGCGTAAGACGGTTGTTTCTTTTTTTGAACTTCGAACTTTGAACTTTAAATTTCAGGCGGGCAGTCATGGCACGTGACAGGATATTAAGTTCGGAAGCCCGCCCGCCGGATGAGCCGGTCGATTCCGCATTGCGCCCGCAGCGGCTCGACGAAATGGTCGGCCAGCGGGCGGTGCTCGAAAAGCTCGAGATCGCCATGGCCGCCGCGAAAAAACGCAAGGAGCCGCTCGAACACATTCTGCTCGACGGCCCGCCTGGCTTGGGCAAGACGACGCTCGCTCACGTCATCGCTCGCGAAATGAACGACAAGGCGCCGCGGATTACGTCCGGCCCCTCGCTCAGCAAGCAGGCCGATCTCATGGCGCTGCTCACGAATCTTGAAGCCGGCGAGGTGTTGTTCATCGATGAGATTCATCGCCTGCCGAAGATCGTCGAGGAGTTTTTGTATCCCGCGTTGGAAGATTTTCGCGTTGATTTCACTATCGAAGGTGGGCTATCGGGGCGCGTCGTAAACTTCGCGCTACGGCGATTCACGCTCATCGGCGCGACCACCCGCGCGGGAATGCTCAGCGGGGCCATGCGCGATCGATTCGGGCACCGCTACCATCTGGACTTTTACACCCCCGCGGAACTCACCGAGATTTTGCACCGCCCGGCGGCCAAGCTGGGCCTCAAGCCCAAGCCCGACACGCTCGAACTCATCGCCGCCCGCAGCCGCGGCACCCCGCGCGTAGCCAATCGACTGCTCAAGCGCGTCCGCGACTACTCGCAGGTACGCGGCGACGGCAGCGTCTCACCAAAAGTCGTCGAGGAGGCATTGGAGATTCAGCAGGTGGACGCCCTTGGCCTCGACGAACTGGACCGCGCGTTCCTCGCCTCGCTGATCCGCGTCTACAACGGCGGCCCCGCCGGCATCGAAGCCATCGCCGCCACCATGGGCCAGGAGCGTGACACGCTCGAAGACATGGTCGAACCTTTCCTCCTGCAAATCGGCTTCGTCACCCGCACCCGCCAAGGCCGTACGGCCACCAAATTCGCCTACGACCACCTCGGATTGCCCTTCGTTTCGTCAGGCGAGCCGAAAGCGAACCAGCCGTCGCTGTTCTAAGCGCGGGCTGCCAGGTTAAAGACGAGGTGCTATCAGGAACGCCACTTAATTGCTAAAATGAGTCAGCGTCGTCCCAGTTGCATGGAACAATTTTGGGAAAGGGCAGTCGATGGTACGTTGGCTTGCGGTGTTCGCGTGCATGCTATGCGCCTCGGCTCATGCAGGCGTGGCGATCACGTTGGTCCCCGATCCAAACACACCGGTTTATAAACCCGGAGACGTCATCAGAATTGCTGTATTCGCGCAGCTCACTGCGGGTAGTCCAGCTACTATTCGGCTGCGCCTGATGCAGTTCGACCTCAGCGACTCCGATGCCGCGTTGGGCATCAGCACGGTCGCTCACCACTTGGCTGCCGACATTGGTCCGATTCCATTTTGGGATTTCAGCGGGTCCACCACTTGCGCCAACGACGAAGCCAGTTGCGGCACAAATTATTTCATCGATGGCGACATCACAGCGGACAAAATCTTGAACCTCACCTATACCGGACTGACCACCAGCGGCTCATTTATGATCACCTTGAATCAGACGACGCCTAAGCGAGTCGGCGAGTTCAACGTAACGATGCCCAGCCTGGCCGGCACTTACATGCTTGACGTATTGAATGCGGATAATGCTGATGATAACTCGGGTGCCGAAATTCGTCATGGCTTCGGCGTGACCGCCGATCCGGGAAGCTTCACCCTTCGTGCGGAAGCCGGTGAAATCACCGGCGGCCGCATCACCTTTGGCCCAATTGTACCCCCTGGGCCGGATTGCAATGAGAACGGCACGCCTGATCAGCTTGAAGATTGCAATGCCAATGATCTGCCCGATTCGTGCGAGACCAAGTGCGAGGACTCCGTCTGCGGGTGCATCGGCCCCTACGAAGGCGAATATGACGGCGCTTCTGTCGGGACGATTGTCAGTTCGCTGGATTGTGCCGGGGGGATGAACTTCCAGTTCGTCACCAGCTACGGGCCGATCCTCTTCCAGACGTCGGCCACCATGAATCAATCGGGCGTGATCACCGGCCAGGGGACCAAAATTCACCTTGATGGGGAATTCGACTTCGGGTCCTGTACCGCGGCGGGAACATGGAGTTTGTTTGGCGGGGCCCCCGGCGACTGGTCGATGCATCTGACTCGCGAGTGCCTGCCGGATTGCAATGCAAACACTGTGCCGGATTCGTGCGAAATTCGTGATGCGCAAGTCGAGGACTGCAATGAGAACGCCATTCCCGATGAATGCGACCTCCAATCGGGATCAAGCTTTGACTGCAACCACAACAACATCCCGGATGAATGCGAGAACCCGCCCGTTTTCGCGATGACGTTTACCGACCCGGTCGATGGAGTAGTCGATGTTCGGCAGGATCGCTCCATTACCGGACAGACCGCGCAAGGGTTCGACCGCGTGCGGATGCGATTCAGCTGCGAGCCATATGACGCACAGACTGGCCAGCCGTTTAACACCGGGTCGTTCGAAGTAGATTCCACGTCCGGCATTACTCCGCTTGTTTTCATCATCGAGGAAGCGGCTGGGGAGAACACATACGACATTATTTTGACAGACCCGATTCCGCCGGGTGCATGGACGACGATCACAGCCCACGTGGAGAGTCCCGACGGGGTTCCCATCGATCCAGGTGCCAACAGTGTGACACTCGGATTTCTGCCCGGCGATGTGAGCGGCAATCGGCGCAGCACTCCCTCCGACATTCTCGATTTGATCGATCATCTCAATGGCCTCCGCGTTCCGCCCCTGCCGACTCGCCAATGTGACATGGACCGCTCGGGCCAGTGCACGCCCTCCGACATCGTGCGCCTGATCGACCTCTTGAACGGCGTGAATACCTCCAGGCCATGGTTGGGCGCATCTCTGCCTCCCAACCCTTGATCTCTACTCTTGAACCCTTGAACCCTTGATCTCTTGAACTCTTGATCTCTCGAACCCTTGAACTCTTGAACCGACACCTATCCCTCGCCCCCTTCGTGCCCTTCATCTCCTTTGTGGTCGACTCCGTATTAAACGGTCGCTTCAACATGATCGGAGATTCCCGGTATTCTGCGCGCGCCCACCATGTTATGGATGATGATGAGGAAAAGGTGTGCAAAACCAGCAGGCGAATCGAGGCGAATGCCAAATCAATTCACTCCACAGTCTCTGGCGCCTGCAAACCGAGGCTTCGCATTGCACGAATCAGCGTTTTCGCCATTGCAAAATGGGGTTCCCGGCCGCCGTGCGAAAAACAAAAACTGCCAGAACAAAGCGATTTGGAAGCTATGCTTTATAATGCATCTGGCTCAACAGGCCGAAGGAATGATCAATCATGACCACAAATCGTTCTTCCCTGTTCAACCGTTTCGCAAAGGCCACCTCGCGGATCACCGCCCTGCCGGTCGCGTTCGTCTTGGCGGTCGCCGTCATTGCCGCGTGGGCAATTACCGGGCCGATTTTTCGCTTCAGCGACACGTGGCAACTGGTCATCAACACGGCCACCACCATCGTCACCTTCCTCATGGTGTTCTTGATCCAGAACACGCAGTACCGCGATTCGGCGGCCGTGCAGATCAAACTCGATGAGTTGATCCGGGCAGTCGAAGGTGCGCACAACGCGCTGCTCGACCTGGAAGAGCTTGACGAAAACCACATCGATCAGGTGCGTGCCGACTATGAGCGGCTGGCGGCAGAGGCCCGAAAGCGCTTGGAGGCGGGGGGTTCTGATACCGATGTCCCCGAAATTGCCACGCAGTAATACCGTAGGGCGGGCTCTGCCCGCCTCATCCGGCGGCACATACGGGTAGACGCAAGACAAGCGGCGGGCATAGCCCGCCCTACCTGATAACGACTTTTTGGCGGCCGCGTTCGACTTTGCCGAGGATGAAGGGCTTTTCGCCGGCGCGCTGCAATACGCGGAGAACGCCCTGGGCGTAGAAAGGTTTGACGATGAGGATGAAGCCGACGCCCATGTTGAAGACCTTGTACATTTCCGCCTTGGTGGTGCCGAGTTTTTGCAGGAAGTCGAAGATGGGTGGGGGGGCCCAGGATTTCTTGTCGAGCACAGCGTCGCAATTTTCGGGCAGGGCGCGAGCGATGTTTTCGGTGAGGCCGCCGCCGGTAATGTGGGCCATGCCGGCGACAATGCGCTTGCGCGGGTATTCGTGCAGCACGCTCATGACCGCGTTAACGTAGATGCGCGTGGGGCGCAGAACTGCCTGACCGAGCGTCTCGCCCAGTTCGTCATAGTGTTTGTCGAGTTTGACTCCGGCACGCTCGATGAGTTTACGGACCAGCGTGTAGCCGTTGGAGTGCACCCCGCTGGAGGGTAGTGCCACGATGGTGTCACCGGGCTCGACGCGCCGGCCATCGATCTGACGGCCCTTTTCCACCACGCCGACCGCGAAACCCGCCAGGTCCAGATCGCCCTTGCGGTAAAGGTCCGGCATTTCCGCCGTCTCGCCGCCGAGCAGTGCGCAGCCCGCCTGGCGGCAACCTTCGGCCACTCCTTCGATGACTTGCAGCAGGTGCTCGGGGTCGAGTTTGTGGACGGCGAGGTAGTCAAGTAAGAAAAGCGGCTCGGCGCCGCAGGTGATCAGGTCGTTGACGTTCATGGCCACCAGGTCGATGCCGATGGTGTCGAGCTTGTTCATTTCGATGGCGACGAGGACCTTGGTGCCCACGCCGTCGGTGCAGCCAACGAGTACGGGGCGCTTATAGTTTCGCCGGAAGAGGTGCTCGTCGTAGTCGAGGCGGAACATGCCCGCGAAGCCGCCGTGCCGGTCTTTGGGGACGCGCGGCCCGTAGGTGCTGCGCATGGCCGACTCGATGGCCGAGACCCAGCGGGTGTTGGCGTGAATATCGACGCCGGCCTCCTTGTAGGTCAGCGCTCTGCCGTTGTTGTTTTGCTTGTGGTTCGCGGCCATGTTGGAGGGGGTATTCTAACGCGGCCTTACGGGCTTGCGAGCGGAGGTTTTACCGCCGAGCCGCCCAGAGCGCGGAGTGGCGCGGTTTTCCTATAATGCAAGGGTCCGGCAGGGGCTGACATTAGTGGTTTTGCGCGGACTTTGAATAGCGACGGCTTTCGGTGGCGCGCCGGAAGTAAAATTCGCTGCACACCTTTTTGCCAAAGGAGACGGTCATGAATCGCATGTTATGCTTGAGGCATCGTACGCTCTTTGCCTGCACTGCACTGGGTCTCGCATTGATTCTTTCGGGATGCCCGCAAAACGGGGACGACGGCGGAAACGGCGGGGGTGACGGGGCCACGACCGTGGATGTTTCCCTGCGCGAGTTTAGCGTAACTCCGGAGGCGGGGTCGGCGCCGGAGGGGTCGATTACATTTCGGGTCACCAATAACGGCTCCGCCGCCCACGAATTCATGGTGATTCTAGCCGATCTGGCGCCAAACGCCCTGCCGACCGAAGCGAATGGGGCCTACGAGGAAGACGGCGATGGAACGGAGGTGGTGGACGAAATTGAGCAGATCAATCCGGGTCAAACCGCAAACTTGACGGTAAACCTGGAAGCGGGAAATTATGTCTTGATCTGCAACATGGTGAACCAGGGATTTGTGCACTACGCCTTGGGCATGCGAACGGCATTCACCGTCACCGGCAGTGGACAATAGCAAGCGTAACCCCATCCCGTGGATGCGGCTCGGCCGGAGCCTCGCCCTGTCCTTTTGTGACTTTTCATTGTGCAGGTATGGGCGGGGGGCCGGGGGGGATGTAAGCCTTGTAGGTGTGGCCCTTCGTTTTCTCGGTGAATTCGGCGCGGATGGCTTCGCGAGCGGCGTCGTTTTCGTAGAGGTCGATGGCGGTTAGTGCTAGAGCTTTAGCGGCTTGGGTCAGTCCTTTGTGGCCGATGGACATTCCGCCGCAGG